>JANXYW010000395.1 GCA_025355835.1 Chloroflexota bacterium | reverse complement strand
TGAAACGTCGTAGGATTTTTGGATGATGCTCGAGGGATCTGCGGTTGGGATCGTCGTGGCTGCTGGGCGCAGTGAGCGGATGGATGGGCTCGACAAGATCTTTGCGGCGCTGATGGGGCGGCCGCTGCTTGTGTGGACGCTGGCAGCGTTCAAACGCTGTGACGCGATCGACGGCGTGGTGGTGGTGGCGTCGCCGCGATCCGTTGAGCGCGTGCGCGATCTTTGCGCCGAATGGCGGTTTACGAATGTGATGGCGGTGGTGCCGGGCGGCGAAACGCGGCAGGAGTCGGTGCGTGCGGGCATCGATGCGGCGGGAGATGCAGCGATCGTCGTCATTCACGATGCGGCGCGGCCATTGGTGACGCCGGAGCTGATCGAGCGCGGTGTGGCGCTGGCGCGCGAGACCGGCGCGGCGCTCTGCGCGATCCCGTCGCGCGACACGGTGAAGGAAGTTGATGGCGATCCGCCGACCGTGCGAGCGACGCCGGAGCGTGCGCGGATGTGGCTGGCGCAGACGCCGCAGGTGTTCGATCGCGCGCTGCTGCTCGAAGCGCACGGGCGGGCGACATCGGCCGCGACCGATGATGCGGCGCTCGTCGAGGCGATGGGCCACGAGGTGCGCGTCTACGAGGGCGCCGCATCGAACTTCAAGATCACGACGCCTGAGGATCTGATTGTGGCCGAGGCGCTGTTGCGGGAGCGGTTCGCGATGTAGCGGGCGACGGGGAACCGCAGATGGTGCAGATTGGGGCGCGCCTGCGATAGTGCGCGCACGCGATCATCATTTCGGTTCGTAGGCTCAGTTAGCGTCGGTCCGGCTTGCCGGACACACAGCCGAGGACAGCTATGCTACCGCACTTCGCGTCCGCGATGTAGATTCTGGCGTCGCAGGGGCGCCCGTCCAACAGCCGGGGGCGGCTGTCCTACATGGCATGCGTTGTGTTCCCGATCTTTTGGCGCCGGACGACGCGGGCTGAATGCCCGCGCTCCGGGGGTGGACGCACGTCGTCACGTTCGCAACGCACGAGGGAGCGCGCGGTGTCGTTGCGGGTGAGTTCGTGCGGGGAAACCCTTGGTCGAAGCGGAATCGGTGGGCGCTATACTGGCTGTATGAAGAGTCCGTTTCTTGCGGCTATGGAGCAGCGTGTGCTGCTCGCGGACGGCGCGATGGGGACGCTGCTGCATAGCCGCGGCGTCGCTCAGCACGCGTGCCTCGAAGCGCTGGTGCTTGACGAGCCGGAGATGGTGCGGCGCGTGCACGGGGATTACATCGCGGCGGGCGCGGACATCATCGAGACGGATACGTTCGGGGCGAACCGCTTCCGGCTGGCGCGCCACGGCTTGGAATCGAAGGTCCGCGACATCAACTTCAAGGCAGCGCGGCTGGCGCGAGACGCGCGCGAGATTCACGGGCATCCGGTGTTTGTGGCGGGCGCTATCGGGCCGACGGGACGGATGCTGGCTACGGCGGGCGATGTGCGGCCTGGCGAGGTGCGCGCGGCAATTCGCGAGCAGGCGGAGGCGCTGCTCGAAGGCGGCGTCGACCTGCTGATCCTCGAAACGTTTCCTGATATCGCCGAACTGCGTGAGGCGATCCTGGCGATCAAGTCGGCCTGTGACTTGCCGATCGTGGCGCAGCTGACGTTTCAGCGCGACGGCCGGACGTACGCGGGCGAGCCTCCGGACGAAGTTGCGAACATCGCGAGCGCGCTGGGCGCTGACGTGGCGGGCGTGAACTGTAGCCTCGGTCCGCAATCGGCGCTGGATGTGATCGATCAGATGGCTGCCAACACGGCGATTCGCCTTTCGGCGATGCCGAACGCGGGGCTGCCGAAGTTCATGGACGGGCGACTGGTGTACCCGGCGACGCCGGACTACTACGCGGAGTATGCGAAGAAGCTCGTCCTGGCGGGCGCGAACATTGTGGGCGGTTGCTGCGGCACGACGCCCGAGCACACGTCGGCGATGCGCGAGATGCTGGCGGGTGAGTGGAACACGCGCGGGCGAGCGACGGTCGCGCGCGGCGTCACTTCGCCACCGATCACCGTGCGTGGGCCGGAAACGGCACCCGATACGGTTGACGAAGATCGACCTCGGACGCTGCGAGAGAAGCTCGCGGCGGGCGAGTTCGTTGTGAGCATCGAGTTGGATCCGCCGCGCGGGTTGAATCCGCGGAAGGCGATCGAAGGCGCGGCGCATCTGAAGGCGCTTGGGGCGGACTGCATCAACATCGGCGACAGTCCGATGGCGCGTGTGCGGATGAGCGCGATCGCGCTGTCAGTGCTGATCGAGCAGCGCGTGGGGATCGAGACGATCATTCACTTCACGTCGCGTGACCGCAACTTGATGGCGATACAGAGCGACCTGCTGGGCGCGCACGCGCTGGGCATCCGGAACGTGATCGCGCTGACTGGCGATCCGCCATCGGGCGGCGATTATGCGCGCGCGACGGGCGTGTGGGATGTCGATTCGATCGGATTCATCCGCATCCTGAAGATGCTGAACCGCGGCACCGACTGGGCGGGCAACTCGATCGGCAAGGGCACCGACTTCTTCGTGATGTGCGCGGCGAATCCGACCGCGGACGACGTTGCGCTGGAGGTCGATCGCGTGAAGCGAAAGATCGAGGCGGGCGCCGACGTGCTGATGACGCAGCAGATCTACAGCGCCGAGATCCTGGAGAGTTTTCTCGAACGGCTGGGGCCGATCGAGATTCCGCTGCTTGTCGGCATCATGCCGCTGCAGAGTCATCGCCACACGGAGTTCATCCACAACGAGCTGGCGGGCGTGTTCGTGCCGGAGGACGTGCGCGAACGTATGCGCCTGGCCGGCGAGAACGGCGTCGCCGAGGGCATCGCGCAGGCGGGCGAGCTGCTGCGTGCGTGCCGGCCGCTGGTACAAGGCACGTACCTGGTGCCGTCGTTCGGGCGGTACGAAGTGGTGGGCGAACTCGTGACGATGGCGAAGAGCTTGTAGCGCCTCCCGACTCGCTGACCCGCATGCGTGTTCAAACCGCCGCATCCATGCGAACACGAGGCCTTCTCGGATTTCAGGGAACTGCCCGGGGCGGCGAATGTCAAAGGATTCCTAAATCCGCCGCGCAGCCAACGCGCGCTCGAAGAGCAGTTATGTGTGATTCACGGAGGCGCAGATCGCCGCGTGCGATTCTCCACAGGACATACGTCGGGAGAAGGAGCGCTCGCCATAACCACACACTACGGGCGATCGACGCGGCGACTCGTGATGGATTACACAGCACGTTTTCGATGGGAGCGGGCGCGGCAGCGCGATGACAACGTTCATGATGGTCAGGCGAAGAACTTCACGAGCACCGTGAACACGAAGAGGAACGTCGCGATGCCGCCGCCGATCGCGACCAATGCCAGCAGCACGCCGAGCACAAGCGAGCCGAGTGCGCTGCGGCCGAACTTCAGCTCCAGCTTGTCGGCTTCGCGCTCCATGGCGGCGCCTGCGTCATCGAGCATCCGCATGCATGCCTCCCTTGTCGTCCGGTGCGTTCGCGCGTACGATCGCCTCGATGATCTTCCCGATCGCGTAGCCGATGCCTGAAAAGAAGCCCGCAACGGGCAGCGCCCACAGCCACACGGCAATCAGCACCTTGTAGTTCGCGCCGTCTGAATGCAGCAGCATCACCGACGTCGCGGCCAGGACGACAATCGCAAGCACGAGCCCAGCGGTCGCGCCCCACGATGACACGGACATCTTCATCGAGCTGCTCCTTCCGTACGCCAGACGCGGATCACCGCAGCGATGATGCGATAGCCAGCAAGCAGGCTGCCGCGCAGCGATCCGCTCACCTTCGATTCGCCGATCCGGCGCCGGTATCCCGTCTCCACTTCCGCGATCGCGATGCCGCGGACCGCCGCCTTGCTGATCAATTCCGCGGTCCAGCCGTGTGTGCGTTCGCGCATCTCCAGCGAGCGATACGTGTTGCCGTCGATCACCTTCAGCGACGGCAGATCACGCAGCGTCCGGCGGCTGATGCAGGAGATCATCCACGTCACGAGGCGGTTGCCGAGCTGCTGATGCCAGAGCAACGAACCGGGTTCGACCGCGCCCGCCCGGACACCCAACACGAGTTGCGCTTGGCCGCAATGCACCATCCGCAGCATCGCGGCGAGGTGATCCATGACGTCGCTCGCGTCGCCGTCCATGAAGACGTACACATCCACCAGCGGAACCGCCGCGACGCCGGCGATCAGCGCAGCGCCGTAGCCGCGCTCCGGCTGTGCGACGACAATCGCTCCGGCTGCGCGCGCACGCTCCGCCGTCCGATCGCTGCTGCCGTTGTCGACGACGACGATCGTATCGACGAGATCGCGCGGGATGCCCGCGACGACCTGCCCGATCGCGCCTTCTTCGTTGAGCGCGGGTATGATCGCCGCGACGGTCATCGCGTCCTCCTGAAGACCTTCACGCCATCGTGATCGAAGATCAACTCGTATCCAAGAGCGGGCAGACTCTCGATTCTGGCTGCGTAGCCCGCCGCGCGCGCCTGGCCCGTGACCGGTAGCGACGGATCGACGACTACGTACGCCGCATCCTCCACCTGCGGAAACTCGAGGATCTTCGCGCGCTCCGAAAGATGCGGCAGCAGCGTATTCTGCGCGCTGACTGACGCATCGCCCGGCACGAGCGCTAGGGCGTCGCGCACGACGGCGCGATGTGCAGCGTTTGGCGCATGATGCTCCGCGCCGGGCGCGTACGGACTCCACAGCACAAACGTCGTGACGCTGCTCGCGAGCACGATGATCCCCGCGGCCGCGGTGGCGAGCGATCGATTGCGCGGCAGGCGCATCCACCGCGGCCACATGCCGCTCGCGATGCGCTGCACGCCGAACACAGCCGAGACCCACGCCAGCGCGAGTGGCGCCATCGCGTAGTGCAGCTCGAGCTGCGATTGTTGCGGGTGGTCAGAGAGCGTGGCAAGCAGGAACACAGGCGCCGCAGCCAGCAGCGCGATCGGATTCAGGAGTCCAGTGAAGCCGATCGAGTCGGCGAGCCGCAGCACCGCCGCGAGGGGTCCGCCTGCGAGCTGATGCTCCGCGCGCGATACCGCGTGCGGCACGATCGACCACCACGTCGAGTCCGCGAACAGGTAGCCGTAGCGCTGCGTGAGGTCGCCGGAGCCGCCGCGGATCGCCGGCATCAGCACCAGCACGATGCCCAGGGCGAACGCCGCCGAGACGCCGAAGAGCGCCAACGCCTCACGCCGGAAGCCGCGCGCGAACATCAGCACGGCGAACGCCGCCAGGATGAGCGGCATGTCTTCCTTCAACAACAGCAGCGGCACCAGCGACACGATGGTGGCGACGGGACGCCTGGCGACGAGGTAGTAGAGCGCGAGGAAGACGAAGAAGAACCCCATCAACTCCGGATGAAAATCGAAATCGAGCGCGTCGTGCAGCGATGCGCTGAGGAGGAAGCCGGCGCTCATCGCGAGACCGGCGACGCCGCTCGCCGTCGCGCGGCGCACGGCGTAGAACAGCGGCAGCGCAGCGGCCGCAACGAACACCGTCTGCGTCACAAGAAGCAACTCGACGCCAGCGCCGAGGCGGTATGCCAATGCGAAGATCAGTAGCACAGGCTGAAAGTGCTGGCCGACGAAGTTGTACGGCGTGAAGCTGCTCTGGAACCAGCGCCCGTGCGACGTGTTCCAGATGATCTGGTCGAAGAAGCCGAAGTCGTACGCGTTGCTCTCGAACGCGCCGTGGCGATCCAGCGCGTTCTCGGCGAACAGCAGACACGCGTCGGCCGCAGCAACGTACGCCGCAGCCTCGGTCCAACGCGCGACGGCGATGCGCGCGAGTGCTACAGGCTCCAGCCTGCGCCACAGCCCGCGCATGCTTCCGGTGGTTTCCCGGAGAGCATCGCCTGCCGCCACTGCTGATATCGCTGTCCGTTCCATATCTCCTCTGCGGTCTCCTCGAAGATGTTGCCCAGCACCATGCCGTCGTAGTGCGCGCCCGTGAATGGCGCGATGCAGCACGGCAGCACGTTTCCGTTCGCCGTCACGTACATCAGCGACCACGGCCTGCGACACGCGCGGTACGATTCCGTCGCGGCTTGCTCGCCTTCGACCATCTCGGCCGCGCTCGCCTCGCCGGAGCCTTTCAGTTCGATCCCCAATGCGCGTGCCAGGCGCTCTGCCTCGCGCACGGCCGTCAGTTCTGCGTCCGCGGCCTGCCCGAAGAGCGCCTCGTCCTG
>JANXYW010000269.1 GCA_025355835.1 Chloroflexota bacterium | reverse complement strand
CCATTTCGGACTCCATGGTCTGGATCTTTTCGTTCATGCGCAGGATGACTTCTACGCCGGCGAGGTTGACGCCGAGGTCGTTCATGAGGCGCTGCACCTGGCGCAGGCGGGCGATATCGTCGCGGGAGTACATGCGGATGCGGCCGGTCGTGCGCTTCGGTGCGACGAGCCCAACGCGCTCGTACTGGCGCAGCGTCTGCGCATGCATGCCGACGATGCGCGCGGCGATCGAGATGACGTAGACGGGCTCGTCGGGGGCTTGTTCGGTGTCGTTCATGTTCATGTTGGTCATCAGTCGTCGTCGGATTCCGTTACACGCCGGCGGCGCTTAATTCTTCGAAGAGCGCTCTCTGTTTGTCGTCGAGGCTTTCGGGGAGCTTCACGCGGACTCTTGCGTGGAGATCGCCTTTGCCTTCTTTGTTGAGGCGCGGCATGCCGAGGCCGCCGAGTTTGAAGATGCGGCCGTTCTGCGTGAGCGGTGGGATCTTCAGCATGACCTTCGCGGCGACGGTCGGCACTTCGGTCTCGCCGCCGAGGACGGCGGTCGTGAGCGGCACTTCGATCTCGGTCGTGAGGTCATCGGCTTTGCGCTCGAACTGCGCGTGAGGGCGGACGCTGACGACGAGCAGCAGATCGCCCTTGGCGGAGCCGCCCATGCCGGGCTGCCCCTCCTTCGCGATGCGGACCTTCGATCCGGTGGCGACGCCGGCGGGGATCTTCACTTCGATGCGGCGCGGGTGCTGCACCTGGCCGTGGCCGCCGCAGTTGTGACACGTGGCGCCGGCGATCTCGCCGCTGCCGCCGCACGTCGGGCACGGCTCGAGCGCCTGCATCTCGATGGTGCGGGAGGTGCCGTGGTACGCCTCTTCGAGCGTGATGTCGACGGGCTGCTGGATGTCGGCGCCGCGGCGAGACATCGTGCGCGCGCCGCCCGCACTGCCGCGGCCGAAGAACTGGCTGAAGACGCCGCCAAGATCGCCGAGGTCGCCGACATCGAACTGCTGCGTGCCACCGTTGCCGTGGGCGAATCGGCTGCCTCCGCCGGAGCGCTGGCGTTCGGCTTCCTCGATCTGGTCGGCGTACTCCCAGCGGTCGCCGTACTTGTCGTACTTGCGGCGCTTTTCGGCGTCGGAGAGGACTTCGTAGGCGCTCGTGATCTCTTTGAACTTGGCTTCGGCAGCCTTGTCGCCGGGGTTCACGTCGGGGTGATGCTTGCGGGCGAGCTTCCGGTACGCGGAACGAACCTCCTTGTCGGAGGCCGCGCGCTTGACGCCAAGGGTCTCGTAGAAGCTGGCCATCGGGGTAAGTGTAGCCTCAGACGGCGCGGACTAGCAAGTAAGTTCATGCGTCAAGGCTAAGGTCTCTTGATAATCTAACTAGCGGCTCGCTAGATGGTCGACGGGACAGAGCAATTCGACTTTCCCACTTTCTCCGTGAGGGGCGCCCCATGTGGCGGCCCTTACGCTGTTAGCATCTCCGACAGCGTGCCAATTATTATACTAAACTGCATTTTAAGTCGGTTTTCTCTTGATATAGCGATGCCGCCGATCTACGATCGAAGGGCTCGCCGTCCACACGCGAACCACATCCTGTATCAGATGGAGGGCGCGGCCGGGTAGACGGAACCCACGAAGGGTACGAAGGGACACGAAGAATAGCCACGGGTGCCGAGTAATCTCGCCTTGATCTTGGAAGATCGCTCGAACGATGTAGGCGCGCGGCTTGCTGCGCTGGAGATAAGGAGCACCGCCCATGACGTACGTCGCAGACATCCGAGAAGCGTCGATCTACGGCGCAAGCTCTTCGTTCCTGCGGCGGACGCGCCGGGTTGATGCCGGAACCATCGAGTTCGGAGCGGCACGCCGACTCGCCCGTGCCGAAATCGACGCGGCCATTCGAGCAGAGATCGAGCATCGCGATGCGCTCAGCAATGGGAGGGAGGAGCTGTGAGCTCGCCTGTAGGTATGCTGGAGCTCATCAATAGACTCTCCGCCGAGCGCGGGACGTTCTACCGCCTGGCCGCCAACGGCCATCGCGGCGACCCAATCGTCATTCGCCGTATTCACGAAATTGGCCAGCAACTCGAAGAAATCTGGGAGCTGCGCCGAAGGGAGCGCGTGGGACAGCGCGACGGGATCGACCTGCTCATCGTCCTCGCCGACGAGGCCACCTACGGATCTGAGGACGCCGCCTCGATGGCGGGTGTCGGCGAGGACGAAGACTGCCCCAACGTTCCCGACGAGCTCCTTACTCCGTTCGCACCGCAAGCATCCGGCGTGAGAATGAGAGCTACTAAGCATGATAGATGAGTCGAGCGCAGCCGACCGGCCTTCATATCACCTCGTCCAACCCGCAGCGATCGAGAAGGGTGAAGTCGCATGACGTACGTCATCACCGAAGCCTGCATCGGCACCAAAGACCACTCGTGCATCGACGTCTGCCCCGTTGACTGCATCCACGACGAGGGCGACGACGACAGGATTCTGTACATCGACCCCGACGAGTGCATCGACTGCGGCGCCTGCGAGCCCGCCTGCCCCGTCAACGCCATCTTCGCCGAGGACGACGTCCCCGATAACTTCAAGGCTTACACCGAGATCAACGCGCTCTGGTTCAAGGACAAGCCCGCCGCCCGCGCCAAGGTCGACGCGATCGCCCCCTAGTCCACGCGCACCCACGCGGCATGGCCGGGCCAAGGGCGGGCGAGACAAAGGAGCACTGGACACTGAACCCCGTGGAGATTCCGCCGATCGTCGGCAAGCGCATCTTCTTCCCACCCGGACACGTCGCCATCTGTCTCGACGATGGCCACCGTCGCGCGTACCTACGGCTGTACGGGCTTTCTTGGCCGTTGCCCGGCGTCCCGGAGCTCAAGGATCGCGACTTCGACGGACGGACGATCAAGCTCACACGCTCGCAGCTCGCGGCGTTAAACCTTGCATTCTTGAGCCCCCGCGACCATGCAAGGACAGGCAGGCGCAGCGCCTTCGAAGCCCAGGAGCAATTCCTCACGAAGCACTTCAAGGAGATGCAATTCTCGTAGTCCCGCCACGGAGTATGCCCATGGTTCAGCACGTGGTCACCGAAGAGTCACAAACGCCGGGCGTCGTACCGAGCGGTAACGCATACCGCGCCACCGTCATGCGCGCCGGGAGCGTGATGTGGTCGTGTCCGCACGTGCACTTCTATAGGCACTCGGCCCAGACGTGCGCCGAGCAACACCTCGCAACTACGGAGCGGCAGTCGTCATCGCAATACCCCGCAGGCGATTAGCAGATTCGACGGCGGTGACGCGATAATTTCGCAACAATACCCCTGCGCGTCGCACGTGGAGAAGCTGTATGTTGAGCCCCCATGGCGGGGCATGACGAGATGATTCCAAGCGCGGCGACGGCTACTCGGCCGATCCAGCCTCGATCGTTCCGGCCAACGCCGCTCCATCCCCGATGCCCATCGCGTCCGCGGCCGGGGAGCCGCCGGCGGGGCGGCCGATCACGGTTAGTTCCAGGAGTTCGGCGACGTCGAACGTCTTCATCCGCTTGGTGTCGTCGGGTTGCACCGT
>JANXYW010000258.1 GCA_025355835.1 Chloroflexota bacterium | reverse complement strand
TCATCGACGGCAGCGCGAACCGCGTGCTCGGCCATGCGACATCCGGCCCCTGCCTGCAACAGAATTTGGTCTGCGTGATGGAGGCGCGAGTATGACGTCTCGCGCCACGACAAGCAGTTGCCACCACCCTCCTCTCCCTCGGCCGGGGAGAGGAGGGTCCCATTCGGTGCGGCGCTGATGGCAGAACGCTGCGCCGTCATCGGCATCGGCCAAACGAAACACGCGTCGAAGCGCCCCGATGTCTCGATCCCCGGCCTCGTGCGCGAAGCGGCGCAGCGCGCACTCGGCGATGCCGAGCTGACGTACGCCGATATCGACGCCGTCGTCATCGGCAAGGCGCCCGACATGTTCGAAGGCGTGATGATGCCGGAGCTCTACCTGGCGGACGCGCTCGGCGCTGTAGGCAAGCCGATGCTGCGCGTCCACACCGCCGGCAGCGTGGGCGGTTCGACGGCCATCGTCGCATCGCACTTGATCGCAGCGGGGATTCACGAGCGCGTGCTTACCGTTGCATTCGAGAAGCAGTCGGAGTCGGACGCCATGTGGGCGCTAGCGCCGAAACTCCCGTTCCAACCGACGACGGTCGCGGGCGCAGGCGGCTACTTCGCGCCGCATATCCGCTCGTACATGCGGCGTTCGGGCGCGCCCGCCGATACGGGCATGCACGTCGTCGTGAAGGATCGCCTCAACGCGCTGAAGAATCCGTACGCGCACCTGCAGCAGGGCGACATCTCGCTGGAGTCCGTCGCAGCGTCGCCGATGCTCTGGGATCCGATTCGCTACGCCGAAACGTGTCCGTCGTCGGACGGCGCCTGCGCGATGGTCCTCGCGTCGGAAGGCGCAGCCGAACGCGCGCCGCGGCCCTCGGCGTGGATTCACGCATCAGCCATGCGCAGCGAGCCGACGATGTTTTCCGGCAGAGATCAGGTGAGCCCGCAGGCCGGCCGCGATTGCGCCGCCGACGTCTATCGCGAGGCAGGCATCACGAACCCGCGCAAGGAACTCGACTGCGCTGAGATCTACGTGCCGTTCAGCTGGTTTGAGCCGATGTGGATGGAGAACCTGGGCTTTGCGGAAGAGGGCGCAGGGTGGAAAATGACCCTCGAAGGAGCCACAGCGATGGATGGCGACATGCCCGTGAACATGTCCGGAGGCGTCCTCTCATCGAACCCGATCGGCGCGTCCGGCATGCTCCGCTTCGCCGAGGCGGCGATGCAGGTGCGCGGGACCGCCGGCGCGCATCAGCTCGATGGCGTCCGCCGCGCGCTCGGCCATGCGTACGGTGGCGGCTCGCAGTTCTTCTCCATGTGGATCGTCGGGAGCGAGAAGCCGTGAACGAGAATGTCCGCGATGAGATTATCGCGCAGGCGAACGCGTGGATGGAAGCGGTTCGCCGGCGAGACATGCCCGCGCTCGAACGCATACTCGGCGAGGAGTACGTCCTGATCAGCGGCAAGATCGGTCGCATGGAGCGCGCCGTCTGGCTGGCCAACGCGAGCGGCTCCTACGCCGTGTGCCAGTTCTCTTACGATAACGTGCGCGTGCGCGACTACGGAGACGTCGCGACGATGGACTCGCGTTACTCGCAGCAGGCGGCGTTCAATGGCGGGGACATGAGCCTTACGTACTTTGTCACCGACACGTGGGTGAAGCGTGACGGCCGCTGGCAGGTCGTGTTGCGCCATACGTCACCAATCGAAGGGGTCACCACGTGACCCTTCACTACCAGCTCGCGGATCTCTTCGAGAACGTCGCCGATCACGTGCCACAGCGTGAGGCCGTCGTCTATGGTGAGCGCCGCTTGACGTTCCACCAACTCGATCAGCGCGCTACGCGGCTCGCGCACTGCTTGCGGGGACACCGCATCGGCGCCGGGGATCGCGTCGGTCTCTACCTCTACAACTGCAACGAGTATCTGGAGGGTGCGCTCGCGGCGTTCAAGTTGGGTGCATCGCCGGTGAACATCAACTTCCGCTACGTCGAGGAGGAGCTGCGCTACCTCTGCGACGACGCAGACCTGAAGGCGCTCATCTTCCATCGCGAGTTCGCGCCGCGCGTCGTGGCGGTTGCGCCGCGATTGCCGGCGATGCGCACGCTTATCTACGTAGAAGATGCATCCGGCGTGGACGTCGATGATGCGCTGGCCGCTACGGAGTACGAGGCGGCAATTCGCGAACAATCGAGTGAGCGCGACTTTGGCGAGCGATCGCCTGACGATGTTTACCTGCTCTACACGGGCGGCACGACGGGCATGCCGAAGGGCGTCATGTGGCGGCACGAGGACGTGTTCTTCGCCGGCCTGCAGGGCGGCAACCCGGGTGGCCCGCCCATTACGGCGCCCGAACAGCTCGGAGAGAACGCGGCCGCCAACGCCAACCCGGCCGTGACGCTGCCCGTGGCGCCGCTGATGCACGGCAACGGCCACTGGTCGTCCATGATCGGATTGCACGGCGGGGGCAAGGTCGTGCTGGCGCAGTCGCGCCGGCTGGACGCGCACGAGATCTGGTCGCTGGTGGAGCGCGAGAAGGTGAGCGTGATATCGATCGTCGGCGACGCCATGGCTCGCCCGATGGCGCAGGCGCTCGAGGAGAAGGAGTACAACGTATCGTCGGTGTTCGCGTTCTCATCGGCTGGTGCGTTGTTCTCTGAGGACGTGAAGGATCGACTGCGCGCAAAGCTGACAACCACGCTGATCATCGACGCATTCGGCATGTCGGAGGCGGGACATCAGGGCATGAACCTGGGCAAGAACGCCGACGGCAAGCTGCGCTTTTCGATCGACGCGCTGACTGCGGTGCTGGACGATGACCTGCGCCGCGTCGAGCCTGGTAGCGGCAAGGTGGGCATGCTTGCTCGAACCGGCCGGCTCCCGCTCGGCTACTGGAAGGATCCGGAAAAGACTGCCTGTACCTTCGTCACCGACCCGGACGGGCGTCGCTGGGTGATGGCCGGCGATATGGCGACGATCGACGCGGACGGCACTGCGGTTGTCCTCGGACGCGGATCGCTATGCATCAACAGCGGTGGCGAAAAGATCTATCCGGAGGAAGTGGAACTGGCGCTGCGCTCGCACCTCGGCGTGTACGACGCCGTGGTCGTCGGCGTGCCAGACGAACGCTGGGGCCAGCGCGTAGCCGCGGTCGTCCAGCCCCAGCCCGGCGCATCGCTGACGCTCGACGAGTTGGCGCAGCACTGCGCGACGCACATCGCGCGCTACAAACTGCCGCGAGAACTGCATCTCGTCGACGCCATGCAGCGATCGCCGGCAGGGAAGGCCGACTACGCATGGGCGAAGCAGATAGCAACGGAAGCGGACGGATCCGGGTAAGGGCGGGGATGCGGGAGGTTTTGTCGTTCAGAGCGTAGCGAAGAACCTAGCTGGACCGAGCAGCAATGCGCGAGTTTCACGTCTACATCATGTCGAACCGATCGTGGACGCGGGTCGGACGAGGAGTTGGCACCAGCCGCCAATCAGAGCGAGAAGCGGAGGTTGTCGTTCAGAGCGTAGCGAAGAACCTAGCTGGATCGAGCACCGATGCGCGAATATCACGTCTACATCATGTCGAACCGATCGCGCACGCTGTACACGGGTGTCACGGGCAACTTAGCGCAACGTGTACTCCAGCACAGAGATGGGGCGGCCGTCGGCTTCACGTCGAAATACAAGATCGATCGACTTGTGTACGCGGAGGCAACGAACGACGTCAGTGCGGCGATTGGGCGAGAGAAGCAGATCAAGGGCTGGAGCCGGGCGAAGAAGATTGCACTGGTGGAGTCCATGAATCCGGAGTGGGAGGATCTGAGCGGGGCTTTGTTCGTGACCGCGCAAGATCCTTCGCTTCGCTCTG
>JANXYW010000210.1 GCA_025355835.1 Chloroflexota bacterium | reverse complement strand
GTCGCGAGCGCGGGCGTCACACTGGCCGCGATGTCCGGCGACTCGGCGGGTTCAACGATCGTGGTCGGCAATGATCCAAGCAGTGTCTTCTGCCGCGGCTCTGTCCCGGCGGCCGGCGACTACGTATTCGCGTGCACCGCACTGAACGGACAGTCGACGACAACGGCCGGGCTGCTGGCCACGCTCACGGTCACGGCGTCCGGCAACGGCTGCGTGAGCGTACATCTCGTCACGGTTCCCAGCTCCGATGCCGCGTTCGCAACCTTGAACACCTATACGACGAATGCTCCAATCGCAGCGGCGGAGATGCAGGCGAACACGGTTGGACTAGGGATTGCCAACGTACTCGTCGGATCTGGCTCGGCCAGCGATTGCGCAAGCTCCCCGGCCGTCGGCGGCATCGCCGAAGCAGCCGATCTGGCGGCTGGTGCGGCAACGTCGCACGGTGCGCGGAACTTGCTTCGCGGGCTCGCGGTCTTGCTCGCCGGACTTGTTGCGGCTGGCGGATTCGTCTGGCGCGACCGCCGTCGCCGCGTTCGTTGACGAGCACACGTCTCGATGCCGCATCTTGACAACGCGCGGTTGACGCCACGCACCAGAAGTTCGCGCTCGCTGCTACCATGGTGCCGGAGGCCAGACGAATGGATCAGCCCGTACTCCGGAGCAAGCGCGGTTTAGTCGGCATCCTGATCATCGCCGGCGTCATCGCGGCGATCGCGGTCGCACTGTTCACCAGCACCAACGACGACGCTCGGACGCTGGCGCGCTCCGACGCGACGCCAACACCCACGACGGGCGCGGATCGCATCGCCATCAAGGCGCTCCTTACCCGGTTCGCTCAAGCCGTGAACAACGGCGACGGCGATGCGCTCTACGCAATTCAGGCAACCTCCTATCGCCAGGGCTGCAACCGCGCGGACTTCGAGGCGGTCGTAGCCTCCGTAAAGGGCCAGCTCTTTACGGACGTCACGGGCATCCAGATCCAGGGTGATCAAGCGCTGGCGAAGATCACCCAGAATCTTGGCGGCGGATCAACTGTGTCGCAGGGCATCCCCGTACAACGAGAAGGGGATGGATCGTGGAAGCTCGCAGCGCCCGCCGAGGGCCGCTGCATTCCGTAGCGGCGCTGCGATTCTAACGAAGCAGCCGCTTCGGCGCGTGCCAACCAGCGAAGATCAGCACGGCCATGGCCGCTGGGACGCCGAACGCGCACCCTGTCTGGGAATGGAGCAAGCAGCTAGTCAATTGAGGGTTGATTCGGTGCCGAGCGGAATCCCCGTGAGCAGCGGCGCCGTCATCCCACGTCGTGCGAGCACGCCATCGACACTCAGGGCCTGCCGCGCGACGAAGGCGATCAGCGTGATCTCCAGCACCACGAACAGCACGTCGAACAGCCCGCCTGCCGTCACGACGCCGTTCATGACGGCGAAATTGACATTCATCGTCAGCGCCGCGAGCGCCGCGAAGCGCGTCGCGATCCCCAGCACGAGCGCCACGCCAACCGCGATCTCGCCCGGAATCACGAGCAGCGTGAAGAGCTGGTCGTGCTCGATGACGATGTTTTCGAGAAAGCTGCGATACGGCCCCGGTATCGAGTTGTCGCGCAGCGCCGACGCGATCATCTTCCGCAGCCCATCGCCGCCGATCCAGCCCTTCGCCAGCTGAGTCGAAGCCTCGTACAGAAAGAACGCGCCCATGGACACGCGCGCGGCCAGTAGCGCCCACGGCGCGATTCGAACTGATGTCATCGAAGTCCTCCGCTCCATAGTGTCGAAGGACGACGTTGACGTTACAGAGACCTTCAACTTGGCCCTCCGTGACCTCCGTGCTCTCTGTGGTTCAATCTGCGGCCGACGACCGCCGCCCCGACGACTGACGACTGACGACCGCACTCTGCTACCATAAGGACGCACTGGGAGGTGACATACCGTGCCTGCACTCCACGGCCTCGAATCTCTGTTCGCTCGCGTCCAAAAGCCCGCGCGCTACACGGGCGGCGAGTGGAATTCCGTCGTCAAGGACTGGGACGGGTGCGACGTCCGCGTCGTGCTCGCCTACCCCGACCTGTACGACATCGGCATGTCGAACCTCGGCCTCGGCATCCTCTACGACATCATCAACCGCCGCGAGGGCATGCTCGCCGAGCGCGTCTTCGCGCCGTGGTCCGATATGGAAGACGCGATGCGCGCCGAGGGCGTGCCGCTGTGGAGCCTCGAGACGCGCCACCGCGTGCGCGATTTCGACGTGCTGGGCTTCTCGCTGAGCTACGAGGGCACGTACACCAACATCCTCAACATGCTCGATCTCGCCGGCCTGCCGGTGAAGGCGGAGGAGCGCACCGACGCGCACCCGCTTGTCATCTGCGGCGGCTCCGGCGCGCTGAATCCTGACGCGCTCGCCGATTTCGTCGACGTCTTCGTGCTGGGCGACGGCGAGGAGACAATCGTCGATGTCGTCGACTTCGTGCGCGAGTGGAAGCGCCAGGGACGCGGCAATCGCGATCAGATGCTGGCGCAGCTCGCGAAGATCTGGGGCATCTACGTGCCGCGATTCTACAAGCCCGAGTACAACGCCGACGGCTCGATCAAGTCCGTTACGCCGACCCTCGAAGGACTGCCGGCGCGCGTCACGAAGCGCTTTGTGCAGGAGCTCCCACCGACGCTGACAACGCCGATCGTTCCGTTCCTGCAGACCGTGCACGACCGCATGGCGATCGAGATCCAGCGTGGCTGCACGCAGGGCTGCCGCTTCTGCCAGGCCGGCATCATCTACCGCCCGCGGCTCGAGCGCTCGCCCGAAGAAGTGCTCGAAGCGGCGATCGCGCTCCAGCGCAACACCGGCTACGACGAGCTGTCGCTCGTCTCGCTCAGCACGACCGACCACTCGCGCATCATCCCGATCGTCGATGGCCTGCGCGAGCAGTTCGGTGACAAGCTGACGATTTCGCTCCCGTCGATGCGCGTCGATAGCTTCTCTGTGCGGGTGGCGGAGGCAGTCGCGACGCGCGGCAAGCACAGCATCACCTTCGCGCCGGAAGCCGGCACCGAGCGCTTGCGCATGACGATCAACAAAATCGTCACCGACGACAACCTGTACGAGGCGGCAGAAAACGCATTCAGCCAGGGTTGGACGAACGTCAAGATGTACTTCATGGTTGGCCAGCCGACCGAAACGCACGAGGACATCGAAGGCATCGTGACGCTCGCGCGCAAAGTGCGCGAGATCGGCCGCAAGCGCCACGGCGGCCGCGCGCGCGTCCGCGTCAGCACATCGAACTTCATCCCGAAGGCGCACACGCCGTTCCAGTGGGCGGTGCAGGAGCAGCCGGACATTCTCCACCAACGCCACATGTACCTGCGCGACGCGCTGAAGAAGTCGGGCGTCGCGTTCACGTGGGAGGACCCGGAGCACAGCGTGCTCGAAGCGGTGCTCTCGCGCGGCGACCGCCGTCTCGGCAAGGCGATCTACAACGCGTGGGAGGACGGCGCGCGCTTTGACGCGTGGCACGAGCACTACAACTGGCCGCGCTGGCAGCGCGCGATGGCGAAAGCCGATCTCGACCCGGCGTTCTTCGCCTATCGCTCGCCCGGGCTGTGGGATCCGTTCCCATGGTCGCACATCAACATCGGCGTTACCGAGTCGTACCTGCGCGCCGAGTGGCTACGCACGCTGAAGCATCAGCAGACGGCCGACTGCCACAAAGAGCCGTGCAACGTCTGCGGCGTCCAAAACCAAAACGCCGACGACTGCCTCAACCGCCTCGATCTCCGCCTAGCCACAAAAGGCAAACCCCCGATCGAGCGCAAAGGCCTCATCGCGCCGATCGAGATGTTCTCGCTGACGTAGCACGGCGACGGGAACAAGGATTTCGCGGACAGGGTTGTCGCGAAAGCGGCATGCGACCAACCGGTGTAGGGGCGGACCTGTGTGTCCGCCCTCTCCGTCTGTCCACGACACCGTGTGAACGGCAACACGTTCTCGGCTATGACCTGACGGCCGGATTGTGCTCGTCCTCCGACCACTTGCGCGGGTTGTCGATGATGTATCGGCGAATATCGTTCAGCGCCTCGTCTCGACGTACGATGTGATCGTAGTAGCCGCGCTGCCATAGCTTTCCGTCGACCGCCGACCAACCATCATCGCGCACGCCCGCGAAGTACGCGTTCGTAGTCATCGTCTTGAACCACTGCAGGACGCGCGGAATCGGTGCCTCCAAAACCTGTAGGGGCGGACCTGCGTGTCCGCCCTCCCCGAGGTGCGCCTCGCGCTCGGCGACCGCGGCATCCGCACCGTTGATGAACAGCAGCCCATGTACATGGTTCGGCATCACGACGAACTCGTCGATTTCCACGCGTGGGAACTTGTGCGGCAGCTCGGCCCACCAGTGCTCGATCGCCTTGCCGGCCGCATTCGCCCGCAAAGCGTCGCCGGAGATCGCGCCGAACAGCGGCAGGCGATTCCGCGTGCAGATGGTCACAAAGTACGCGCCGTGTTCGGCGTAGTCGAAATCGGCGAGTCGCATGGAGTGACGGCGAGGTTCAGGTTGCGACACGAGCGTTCGCCTCAGTTCGGGGCGGACACACAGGTCCGCCCCTACAGTGGATCACATCATCACTGCCGGATCGAACGCGAGCGGCAGATGCTGTAGGCCGCGGAGGAACAGCGAATCGATGCGTTCGGCTTCGCCCGCGCGTTCGATTCCGCGCAGGCGCAGGAGTTCTTCGAACGCTACGCGCGCTTCCAGGCGTGCGAGCGGGGCACCGAGGCAGAAGTGGATGCCCTGGCCGAACGCGAGGTGCCCTTGCGGGTTGCGCGTGACGTCGAAGCGCGCGGCGTCCGCGTACTTGCGATCATCGCGGTTGCCGGAGGCGTAAATCGGGACGATGGCGCTGCCTTTCGGGATCGCCGCGCCACCGACTTCGACGTCCGCCGTCGCCTGCCGGAACAAGAACTGCACGGGCGAGTCGTAGCGCAGCGCTTCTTCGATCATGCTCGGGATCAGCGACGGGGCGTCGACGACCTTGCGCAGCTCGTCCGGATGCTCCGTCAGCGCGAGCATCGCGTTGCCGATGAGGTTCGTCGTCGTTTCGTTGCCGGCGATCAGCAGCAGCATCGCGAAACTGATGATCTCGTCGGTCGTGAGCGTCGCGTCGGCACCCTCGGCGCGCACGAGCGCGCTGACCATGTCGTCCTGCGGCGCGCGGCGGCGCTCCTCAACGACCTCCGCGAAGAACTGCTGGAACTCGGCGATGTCACGCGCGCGATCTTCCGAGAGCGGGCCGGTCGAGTTGCCGATGGTCGCGTTCGACCAGCGCTTGAAGTCTTCGCGGCGCGACGCTTCGACGCCGAGGATCTCGGCGATGATCGTCACCGGCAGCGGCGTCGCCAGATCGTCGACGATGTCCATGCACCCGGACGGCCCGACTCGCGCGATTAATTCGCGCGTGATCTCACGGATCCGCGGCTCCATCTCCGCGACCATGCGCGGCGTGAATGCGCGGTTCACGAGACCGCGCAGCAGTGTGTGATCCGGCGGGTCGGAGCTGATGATCGAGCGGGTGCCTCTGCCGTCGGCGCCCATCGGCCCGACGCCCATCGCCGCCGACGAGAACAGCGCGTGATTCTTCAGCACGAAGTTCACATCGTCGTACCGGCTAATCGGCCAGAAGTTGAGATTCGGTTCGGGAACCGGCGCATACTCGCGCAGCTCAGCGTAGACCGCGTACGGGTCGGCCTTGAACGCGGGATCGAACGGGTTGAAG
>JANXYW010000192.1 GCA_025355835.1 Chloroflexota bacterium | reverse complement strand
TCGTGCCAGCGGGGGCATTCGGGGAAGGTGAGGTTTTGTAGGAGGACGGTGGCGGTGGAGTTCACAGTTGTCAGTTTACAGTGGACGGTTCTTCTGGGTTATCCACAGATTTCACCGATTTTCACAGATGGGGAAGGACGAAGGGAACCACGGATCTCGCGGATTGCACGGATCAGGTTGGGGGGAAGACGCTCACGATCGTGACATCGGGGCGATAGCGGCAGGCGGGCACCTCACCCGGTCGCCTTGGCGACCACCCTCTCCACGACGTGGAGAGGGTTACGCGGCGTCGCCGCGTTCACAGGCGAGGCGGCTGAGCCATATCGCGCTGGGCGGTAGTTCGCTTACGGCAGCGGGAGCGTGCGGATGGCTGTGTTCGCTCGGTGGCTGTGGACTTCAACGAGGGACGCGGGCAGGGGCGCCCGCGGTCCATGCTGTGTCCGCTCGGTCGATGGGGGTTTCGCCGAGTGACGCGGGCGGGGGCGCGCGCGCTCCATGCTGTGTCCGCTCGGTCGGTGTGAGTTTCGCCGAGTGATGCGGGCGGGGCGCCCGGCCTCCATTTCCATTTGTTCTTCGTCGAAGAGCGCCGCTGGGTTGGCTGTTAGCATTCTCTCATGACGTTTCGTGCTGGGCGGGGGTTGCCTGCGGCAGTGTTTGCGGCTTTGGTGCTGGTTGCCGTCGCGTGGTCGTCGGTGGCGGCGGCTTTTGTGCCGTTGCCGGATGGGGCGAACGAGTTTAATTCGGCCGGATTTGTGGTGCGGCACGCTTGGGTGAAGTTCGCGCTGCTGGCGACTCAGTCGGTGCGCGGGACGATGAGCCGGGCCGAGGAAGATGCAGCGGTCTCTCGGTTCTTCGCGCTCAACGGGATGATCGCGCAGCAGGAGCGGATCGCGGGGGACGCGCAGAGTGCGGCGAGCGTGGCGGCGGACGCTCGGGCGGAGTCGGCAGCGCTGCGGGGCGAGCGCGGCGATCTAAAGAACACGGTCGCATCGATCCTGGATGGTCGGCTGACGCGCGTGATCAAGAAAGCGGGACTGACACGGCGCATTGGCGGCGATGTGGTGTGGCCGCCGGTGAACATCGAGTTCCAGCAGCCGCCGGCGGTTCTGGTGAAATCGCCGCGGTCGGAGATCAAGAAGTCGAGCGAGTCGCTGTTGCAGGGATCGCTACCGATCGCGCGGGTGCAGGCGATCGAGTCGGATGCGGAGCGCGACGGCAAGACGTCGGCGTTGGTGGTGGAGATCGGCGGCATCGCGGAGTATCCGGCGATCATTCCGTTCGACGAGGACTATCACTTCATCTTGCAGGACATCGCGCACGAGTGGACGCACCACTATCTGTTCTTCACGCCGCTGGGACGCGCGTACTTCGACAGCGCGAAGTTAACGACGCTGAACGAGACGGTGGCAAACATGGTCGGGCGCGAACTCGGCGACATGTTGTTCGCGGAGTATCCCTTGGCGCAGGCGCCGTCGTTCGTGACGATCGCGCCGATCGCTAGCGGTGCGGCGGCGGCGACGGATGCCGCGGCGGGCATCGACTTCACGATGGAGATGCGCGATCTGCGGCGGCAGGTGGAGTCGCTGTTGGCGGCAGGGAAGATCGATGATGCGGAGCGCGCGATGGAGGAGAAGCGGCTGTTTCTGGCAGCGAACGGGTACTACATCCGACGGCTGAACCAGGCGTACTTCGCGTTCCACGGATCGTACGCAGACAGCGCGGGGTCGATCGATCCGATCGGGCCGAAACTGGATGATCTGCGGAAGCGTGAGGCTTCGTTGCGGGAGTTCGTGTCGGTGGTGCGGGGGTTTGGGTCGGAGGGGGATTTGGATCTGGCGCTGCGATAGGAACCACAGACTTCACGATTGCACAGAGGGGACGACGGGGGAAACAAGGATTACGCGGATTTCACGGATTGGGTTGCGGAGGACGAGAACCACGAAGGACACGAAGGAGCACGAAGGTTTGAGGGACGTCATCGCCATATGACGAGGGCAGTCTACGGACTGCATCTACGCGGAGATTGTTCGTCAACAGCGAGGGCACGGCGCGCCGTGCCCCTACGTGCGATTCATCTGTGGCCAAGCTGCGCGTGCGTTAGAGGCTGGCTTTTTCGATCGCTGCTCGGAGAGTGCGGAGGTTGGATTGGGGGGTGGAGTCGGGGTTGTAGACGGAGGAGCCGCAGACGAGGACGGTTGCGCCGGCTTCTACGCATTGCGCGGCGTTGTTGGCTTTAACGCCACCGTCTACTTCGATGTCGGGGTTGAGGCCTCGCGCGTCGAGGATGGCTTTGAGGGCGCGGACTTTGTTGAGCGCTGAGGGGAGCATCTTCTGGCCGCCCCAGCCGGGGTTGATCAGCATCACCATGATCTGATCTGCGACGTCGAGGACTTCTTCGATGGCGGTGAGCGGCGTGCCGGGGTTGATGCAGATGCCGGCGCGTTTGTTCTTCGCGTGGATGGTGCGGAGGAGGCGATCGACGTGCGGTGCGGCCTCGATGTGGAAGTTGATGATGTCGCCGCCGGCATCGATGAACGCCTCGAACTGGCGCTCGGGTTCTTCGATCATCAGGTGGATGTCGAGCGGGAGCTTGGTGATGCGGCGGATGGTTTCGACGACGATCGGGCCGAAGGTGATCGGCGGGACGAAGTGGCCGTCCATCACGTCGAGGTGGATGTAGTCGGCGCCGCCCTCTTCGGCCGCGCGGATCTGGTCGGCAAGCTGGCCGAAGTCGGCGGTGAGGATTGATGGAGCGAGCATGACGGCGGTCACCGCGCTGCCTTTCGGGCTGAACTTCTCGTGCCTCGCGCTTCGATTTCGCACGCGGACGATATGCGTCGAGCGCTGCCTCGTGCTGCGTCGGTCTGGCTGTCTCCTGCGGCGACTCTTCGACTGCCAACACACAGGCGAGGGCGCCTATGCGCCATGCTTCGCGCTCTTACAGACTGCGTCAAATCGAACCCCTACTATTCGTCGCCGCAGGCGTCGTTCTCGGCCGTTCGATCTCACACGCGGACGACATCCGTTGATCGGCAGGGCCTTCTCCGTCGGTCCGGCTCTGCCGGACGCACGGGCGAGGGCGCCCATGCTCCATGCTTCGCGCGCCCTCAACGAACATCATTTGAACCATTGCGCTAGTCATCGTCTGTAGACGCGTCGTTTTCCGCGGCCGCTTCTGCCAACATCGTATCGACGCGAACGCGGGCTTCCTGTAGCGCCGCTCGCACACGATTCGGCGCGGTACCGCCTACGATGTCGCGGGCGCTGATCGATGACAGCGCATCGATTTCGCGCGCGTCATCGGCGAACAGCGGGCTAAACGTGCGCAGATCGGCGAGCGAGAGATCGCTGAGATCGACGCGCTTCTCCTCGGCGTGGCGAACGAGTTTGGCGACGGCTTCGTGCGCCTGGCGGAACGGCAGGCCCTTGCGGACGAGGTAGTCGGCGAAGTCGGTGGCGAGCGAGTAGTTCTCGCTCGCGGCGATCGCCATGCGCGCGGCGTTCACGGTGATCCGCGGGAGCATCGCCGCGATCACTTCGAGCGTCGGGAGCAGCGTCGCTTCGGCATCGAGGAGCGCTGGCTTGTCCTCCTGCATGTCTCGGTTGTAGGCGAGCGGCAGGCCCTTCAGCGTGACGAGCATGCTGACGAGGGCGCCGATCGCGCGGCCGGTGCGGCCGCGAGCGAGTTCGGCGACGTCGGGGTTCTTCTTCTGCGGCATGATGCTGGAGCCGGTGGCGAACGCGTCGGGCAGCGTGATGAAGCCGAACTCGGCGCTGGACCAGAGCACGAGCTCCTCGGCGAGGCGCGAGACGTGCACCATCGTGAGCGCAGCGGCGCTGAGGTAGTCGACGACGAAGTCGCGATCGGAGACGGCGTCGATGCTGTTCGCGGTGACGCGCGGGAATCCAAGTTCGTCGGCGACGGACTGGCGGTCGATCTTGTACGGCACGCCGGCGAGGGCGCCGCTGCCGAGCGGCAGTTCGTCCATCATCTCCATGGCGTTGAGAAAACGGTGCAGGTCGCGATCGAACATCTGCACGTAGGCGAGCATATGGTGCGCGAAGAGCACCGGCTGCGCCCGCTGCATGTGCGTGTAGCCGGGCATGATCACGTCGATGTTCTTCTCGGCGAGTTCGATCAGCGACTGCTGGAGCGCGACGAGGTGCATCGCCGCGCTGCGCGTCGATTCGATCACGTAGAGGCGGAAGTCGGTGGCGACCTGATCGTTGCGGGAGCGCGCGGTGTGCAGCTTGCCAGCGACGGGGCCGATCAGCTCGGCGAGGCGCGTCTCGACGTTCATGTGGACGTCTTCAAGCTCCGGCCGCAGGACAAATTCGCCGCGCTGGAACTCGCCGAAGATCTTGTCGAGGCCGCGCTCGATCTTCTTCGCCTCGTCGGCGCCGATGATCTCCTGGCGCGCGAGCATGCGGACGTGGGCGATCGAGGCCTCGATGTCCTCGGCGAAGAACATCGCGTCGGTGTGGACGGACGAGGTGTAGGCTTCGACGAGCTCGTCGGTGACCTCGTCGAAGCGCCCGGACCAGGGCTTGGGTTCGGTCTCCGGCTTCGTCGCGGGCTTCGCGGTGGCTTTCGCCGGACGTACAGACTTGGCCACTTGCCCTCCGAGGGTGCGCTGCGCGGTGTGTGGTCGTCGAGTGGGGAGATGATATCAGGTGGTGGTTGGTGAATCGGCGGTGTGGTTCGCGGCACCTCACCGCGCCCGTCGGGCGCGCCCTCTCCACGACGTGGAGAGGGCTCTTGGATGAGACATCGTTGCTGGGACGAAGAAGTGGTGCATGCCTTGCTGCTACTGTAGCTGCCAGTCGGCGCTGTTGCTGAGGTGGATGTTGTTGATTTGTAGCCAATGGAAGCCTTCGAAGGGGCGTCCGAGGCCGAAGCAGACGAATCGTTCTCCTTCGGCGGCGAGTTGATGTTGGAGCCATTCTGCTTTTCGCCTGTCGGGAGTTCTCAGATCGTTTTCGAAGAGGCGTAGGTCGGTGATGGGGAGTTCGATGTCGTCGTGCCAGTCGAGGCGAAGTCTTCCTTTGGCGTTGATGTGCACGTGAAGGGTTCCGGTCATCTTGACGATGACGAGCGAGCACTTGCCTTTGCCTTCGGGGACGACGAGGTTGCGACCGCGCGGTTGGAGGTCATCGCCGATTGCGGAGAGATCGGCAGCTGCAAGTTTCGTCAGGCGCTGTACGAATTCGGCTTCGGGCATCGTGCTTAGCAATCGGATCGACCGCGGCTCGAAACGCACGTCTTCAATCTCGGGGCGCGATCGACGTGGTGCGGTGCGGCCGATGTCGATGACGCGGCGCACGTCGAGCGGGCCGCCGTTCGTGACGAGCAGGCGGCCGCTGAGCGATTCTCCGGCGACGGGACGGACGCGTTTGTTCTTGTCGATGTCGATGCCGGCGACGCAGATGTGGCCGCCCTGCATGCGTGTGAGGTCGGTGATGAGGATTTTCATTTGGGGGCCTCACCACGCTGCGCGCGGGCTTCACCCCGGCCTGTCTCCTGCGGCGACTCGGGATCGGCCAATTCTCCGCACAGTGTGGAGAGGGGCTTGAGACACACTTTGTGGCTGGGTTCGAGGAGCTCGATCACAGGTGTTCCACGGCTACTGGCCAGGCCGTTGCGAGGATCTCGGCGACGAGACGGCGATGGCAGCGATCGGCGGTGGGTTCGCTACAGAGGAGGGCGGTTTTGCGCGCGAATGAATCACGATCGAGGATTGTCGCGATGTTTCTGCGGCGCATTAGTTTCTTGAAGGCAGCGGCGTAGCGATCCCAGTCTTTGTCTTCGCGGTACTTCTTGAGGAGGTCTTCGGTGGGCGCCAGACGGAGATCGTGTTCGTAGGAGATGCCGCAGAGTTTCGCAAGGAAGTACGGTAGGTCGGATTGCTTCGCGAAGCCGGCGAGTTGCGATTCGTTGCGGAGTCGCACATCGATCACGCGTTGAACGCGCGCGGCGGTCAGGCGTTCGAAGAAGTGCTGCGCCGTGGTTCGCGTGAAACCGATCGTGGCGATTTCCAACCGATACCCTCCATGAGCGGGCCGGACTGCACGGGAATGGCGTCTTCCGGTGTATTCAGTCCGTCTCCCCGAATGTGGATGATATGCGATCTCGGCCAGCCGCTGTTGACAAGAGCACGTGCGATCAAGAGATGCCGGTGGCACTGGCGCGGGCTCTCCTCGGAGCACATGAGCGCCAGGCGATGCTTCGCCGCTGCTCGTGTGAGGCGGCCGAGCCCATCTCTGAACAGCTGGCTCGCACTCCACTCGTCGTACAGCACGCAGCCATGCGAATCGTAGAACTGCGAGTTGCTTGGACGGCCGCCGAGCTGGTCGCCCATGAATGCGTAGCGTACGTTCGCGGATCGGAGCAGCGCGGCGAGAGTGCGCCTGCCGAAGTGCGGCGCGAATTTTGAGGCTGGGTGCGATCGCACGTCTACGACGGCCTCGACGTTATATAGGTGCAGCAGCGCAACAAAGTTGTCGGCCGTGATGCTGGAATGGCCGATCGTGAAGATGACGGGCGAGTCGGTTTGCACGCGGCCATCCGGGCGCAGCTGAAGCTGCGCGGGTACTTCGATGTTAGCTCGGGTGTTCTTATTGTAGCGGACAGGCGGTTGGTCGGGCACCTCACCGTCGCCTGCGGCGACCGTCCTCTCCCGATGTGGAGAGGACTCTTGGATGGAGGAGAAGCACGGGTTCGCGACAGGCTGCTCCCTCGTCTTTGTGACGCGCAGGCACAAGAGTCTCGCGCACGCGATCCATTGGATTTGGGAGGACGTGCGTGCTGCGTCGGTCCGCCTTTGGCGGACGGACAGCCGGGGCGGCTATCCTACACGCTTCGCGTTTTCAGGCGTGACGTGATCGGCAAGCACGAACATTCTGGCGCAGCTGAAGCTGCGTGCGTGATTCGATCGTGCGCACTCGATCGTCCGGTACCTAGGCGAAAATCGGGAGTTCTGTGAGCTCCCACAACGTGTGGATGGTGTGGTCGGGGGTGGCGGTTTCGCCGCCGGCGAAGTCGCCAAGGGCGCGGCCGGTTTGGGCGCGGGTGGCGGGTTTTGACGGGTCGACTGCGCCGTGGGGGCCTTCGCCGACCTGTTCGTCTTCGTGCGGGGGGTCGTGCTTGCGGGTGCGGCGCCAGATCGCGGTCATGCCGAGCGCTTGCGACGCTTCGACGTCGGCGCGGAGGGAGTCGCCGACCATCGCGGTCTCGGCGGCCGTGATCTTCATTTCGTCGAGGACGTATTCGTAGATCTTGGGGTGCGGCTTCATGTAGCCCATGTCGCAGGAGACGGCGGTCGACTCGAAGTAGGTGTCGAGCTTGAGTTCGCGCATCTCTTCGACGAAACGGGGACCGCCGAAGACGCGGTTGGTGACGCAGCCGATGCGGTAGCCGTGATCGCGCAGCCAATCGAGCGTCTGGTAGGCGTCGTCGTACATCGTGCGGCCAAGCGTGAGGCCGCCGATGTTCCAGGCGTCCCACAGCGCGGCGCCCTGCTCGTAGTCGAGATTCAGGCCCATGTCGTTGGCGACGCCGCGGACGATCTCGTTGAAGTCGGGGCTGACGCAGTCGGACTCGTACGCGGCGCGGTCGGCGCGCTCGACGCCGAGACGGATCTCGCGGCCGAGGAAACGCAAATCGCCCTCGAGCGGGATGTCCCACTTCGCGAGGGCGCTGCTGATGCGGCGCATGGTTTCGGTGCGGATCTCCATGGCGGGCGGCATCTTGGGAAAGTGCCAGAGGGTGTCGCCGAGGTCGAAGAGGACTGCTTTGACGGGCATGCTGGAGGATATCTAGCTCGCTGGGGACGGGGAACCGCAGATTTCGCAGATTTCGCAGA
>JANXYW010000167.1 GCA_025355835.1 Chloroflexota bacterium | reverse complement strand
CAAGTACTCGTTCGGCAACAGCTACGGCGATCTCGATCGCCTGAACGTGCGCACAGATGCGACGGGCCAGGTGATCGTCGATACGGATTCGCGCATCTGCACGCGCAGCCGCGGCGTCATCGGCATCGCGCCGTTCGAGGTACGCACCTGCGGCAAGCCCGACTAGCGATCGCCTAGCGCGGCTGCAACGCAATCGAAGTCGGCGGGCGTCACGATGCGGATGCCTTCGTACGATCCCAACTCCAACAGATCGCGATCGCCGGTGACGATGTAGTCGGCCTCGCCGGCGACGGCGGCTTCGAGCACGCGGTTGTCGTCCGGGTCGCGGGAGGCTTCTACTCGACGCGTGGGAGTGACGCACATCGCAACGGTATTCATCACGATGAACAAGTCGGCGATCGCATCTTCGTTCGCCTCGATGAGTCGTCGGAGGTGTGGCCGGAGCAGCACCCGTTGTGCCTCCTTGATGAGGTTCAGCGACGTGATCCACAGGCACGCGCCTCCCCTGGCAGCATTGACGACCTCCGCCGGAGAACCGGACGGCCGCAAGAGTGCGCTGACGATGACGTTCGTATCGATCACTACTCGCACGTCAGGCGGATCGCTGCTTGCTGCGGTTCTTTCCTCTCACGGCGCGCACTTCTTCGTCGACCAGACGCTCGACCTCTTCGTCGCTGAGATCCTTCGTGCGTGCACCGGCCTGGATCGCCTCGAACGCCTTCCAGAACTCCTCCCGCTGCCGCACCAGGCCGCCGTACCGCTCTGGCGAGATGAGCACACCCATCGTTTTGCCCGCGCGTTCGATGACGACCTCGTCGCCGCGGCGCACGTTTTCGAGCATCTCGCCGAACTTCCGGCGCGCTTCCATCGCTGTCAGTGTTCGTTTCATCTCAGACCCTCGCCGGCTGTTGACTGAATTGAGTGAATTATATCAATTGGTAGGATTATATCAATCATATCAATTGATATGGCCGGGCCAGAATCGCGACCCGTAGCGGACAGCTGTGATCGGCGACCGCGCGGACGGAAGTCCACGGTACGTATCGAGAGACGTCGCGCGTCCCCTCGAGCCCTCGTGCCGCTCGTGATGAAGACTGCAGCTTACGCGGCGCCGCGGCGCTCAGCGCGGAACAGATTGATCGGGTTGGGGATGCCCTTCATGACGACGGGGCCGAGGCGCTTGAACTCGACATCGGGTACGCCGCCGTCGGCGCTCCGCACGGCCGCTTCGGACGCAAGCACCTCGCCGGAGTCCGCGAAACTAACGATGCGCGCAGCGACGTTCACGTCGTGGCCGATGAGGTCGTCGCCACGGCGCGATTGCTGACCAGAGTGGAGGCCGATGCGGACCCACAGCGGCAGGTCGCGATCCCATGCTGCTTCTTCGAACCGCTCCTGGAGCCGGAGCCCCGTCTCGATCGCCGCGCATGAGTCGGCGAACCAGATCATCAGCCCGTCCCCAAGTTGTTTGACGATGCGGGATTCGCCGTCCAACTCTTCTGTCACGATGCCTTCCTGTAAGGAGAGTAATTCGATCGCTTCGTCGTCGCCGCGCAGCGCGGTGAATTCGGTGAAGCCGACGATGTCGGTGAACATGATCGTACCGCGCACGACGGTCGACTTCGTTGGCGCGGTCGCCATCATGACTGAACCAGTTCGATCGATCCGGAGATGCTCATCGCTTCGAGGCGGCAGTCGTGGCCGGCGGGAAAGGGGTTGTGCACCTTGCCGGAGAGCGTCTTGAAACGCGTATCCAGCGCGGTGCCGTTTGGCAATTCCAAATGCACCTTGCCGGAGACCGTCTTGACGACGATCGCGCCCTCTGCGCCGCAAGCGATGTTGATCGGGCCGCTGACGCTGCGCGCTTTGAGGCGGCCCGCGACGCGCTCGATTGTGATGGAGCCGGAGACGGTGCCTGCAGATGCAGCGCCTACTGCACCTGCGACGATGCTGCCGCTCATCGAATTCATGCGGCAGCGTCCGCCGCATGATCCCAGGTGGACACCGCCGGCGCCGGTGCGCAGATCTGCTTCGTCCGCGCGCTCGACATCGATGCCGCCGCTCATCGTGGTGACGGAAACGATGCCGAACTCGCCGCGCAGGTTGACGGGGCCCGATTGCGTGCCGACGACGACATCCGTGCCGACCGGGCAGCGCACCAATAGCGGCTTCGAGCCGCCGTGACCGGAGCGCACTTCCAGCGTCGCACCACCGTCCGCTTCGCCCGCGTCGAATTTGTCGCCTTCGACGACGACGTCTTCGCGTGGTTCTGCGACGACGTCAATCTTGCCGGAGCGCGATTGCAGGCGCAGGGTGACAGCGACGGGCAGGGCGAAGTGCTGGAGATCCACGCTGCATCCTCTCGGTAGGTGTGACGGGCATTGTGGATCGATCGCCGCGAAGTCTCAAGCGTGGGGAGTTGCGGATTCCGCAGCGGCGAGGGGAAACAGGGATTGCACGGATTTCACGGAGGGGTTGGAACCGCAGATTTCGCAGATGCCGCAGATTGGGTTGTGACAGGGAGGAGATACGAAGGAGTTGTGTGACACAGCCGTTCTCGGCTGTGAGTCTCCCCGCTATCCGCGCAGCTCGGCTGCGTGTTCGAGGTCGTGTGCGCTGAGCGAAGCCAACGCTTCGCCAAGCGGCTTGCCGCCAGCAAGCGTCGTGGTGGTCGTGAGATCTTCGGACGACAGTCGCGATAGCAGGACGAGCACGCGGCCGCGCACTTGTGCCACCTCCGCCGCGATCTGCGTGGCCGTCGCGTTCGCAAGCCGCGCGACGTTTGCGGCGTTTGCGGCATCTGCATCGATCTGCGGCGCGCCGGCGCCATCGACGACGGCTTGCAGCGCGCCGATACGGACACCGTAACCGGTCGCCATATGGATCAGGAGTTGGCGATTCGTCCAGTCGCCGCACGCGCTGGGTGCAGCGAGCATGGATGGATCGAAGTCGCCCGCAATGGCGACGAGGTCGTCAGTGACGGCCTGCCATTCGCGCATCGCGGCTTGTACTTCGGGCGGCTGATTCGTCATCGCGGCGCTATTGCTCTTTGGTGCGGAGCTGCGGAAAGAGGATCACTTCGCGAATTGACTTCTGGCCTGTGAGTATCATCACGAGGCGGTCGATACCCATGCCGAAGCCGCCCGTCGGCGGCATGCCGTGCTCCAACGCAACGAGGAAGTCTTCGTCGAGCGTCTCTACTTCTTCGAGGCCGGCGGCGGCGAGACGCGCTTGCGCCTCGAAGCGTTCGCGCTGGTCGATCGGATCGTTCAGCTCGGAATACGCGTTTGCCAGCTCGAACCCGCCGCAGAACACCTCGAAACGTTCGACGATGCCGGGGACGCCGGGTTTCTTCTTCGCGAGCGGCGAGATCTCGATCGGGTAATCCAGCAGGAACGTCGGCTGGATGAGCTTCGGCTCCACGTAGTGCGAAACGGCTTCGTCCAGTAGCTTGCTCCACGACCAGCCCGGGTCGATGTCGCTGAGTTTGCGGCGCTGCAACTCTTCGAGCAGCTTCTCGCGCGTGCGGAACTCTTCGAAGTCGATGCCCGCGTGCTCGATCAACGCGTCACGCATGGTGATGCGCGCCCACGGCGGCGCGAGCTCTAACGTGTGTTCCCCAAACTGCGCCGTCGTGCTATCGAACACCTCGCGCGCGACGCCCGCCACCATCTCTTCAATGTTGCGCGCGACATCGTTGTAGTCGGCGTACGCCTCGTACGCCTCGATCATGGTGAATTCGGGGTTGTACTTCCACGACGCGCCCTCGTTGCGGAAGATGCGGCTCATCTCGTAGACGCGATCGAAGCCGCCGATGACCAGCCGCTTCAGGTGCAGTTCCAGCGAGATGCGCAGGAAGAAATCCTGATCCAGCGTGCGGTGATGCGTGACGAACGGCGTCGCCGCTGCGGCGCCCGCCTCGGCCTGCAGCACGGGCGTCTCGACTTCCATGAAGTCGCGCGCGTCCAGGTAGCGGCGGATCGCGGCGATTACGCGCGAGCGGTTGCGGAAGATGTCGCGCACTTCGGCGTTGGCCATCAGATCCAGGTAGCGCTGGCGATAGCGGATCTCGATGTCCTCGATGCCGTGCCACTTTTCCGGCGGCGGCCGCAGCGCTTTCGTCAGCACGTCGTACGATCGCGCTTCGACCGTGATCTCTTGCGTTCGTGTGCGGAACAGAGGGCCGGTGACGGCCAGGAAGTCGCCCAGATCGAGATCCGCGATGCCGGCGTACGCTTCCTCGCCGATGATGTCTTTCTTGAGATAGCACTGAATGCGGTTCGTGCCGTCCCGCACGTCCAGGAACGACGCTTTGCCCATATCGCGCAGCGCCGTGATGCGTCCGGTCACGCATACCGTTGGAGCATCGCCGCGCGTCGCTTCGTCCGGGCCGGCTTCCCAGCGTTCGAATGCGGCGATCGCGTCGGCGGCTGTGTGCGTGCGCGATGTGCGCGCCGGGTAGGGGTCGACGCCGCGCGCGCGAAGACGTGCGAGCTTCTCGCGCCGGAGTTGGATGAGTTCGTCTTCGCCAGGCATAGCGGAAGGGTATAAGACGTGGAAGCGGGAGACGAGAAGCGAGAAGACAATCGCCGACGACCGACGACCGACGACCGACGACCGTTACCCGATCTTCGTGATCTTCATGCTGATGAGGCCCTTGGGCACGCTCACCTGTACTTCGTCGTTCAGCTTCTTCCCCATCAGCGCGCGGCCAACGGGCGATTCGTTGCTGATTTTGCCTTCGCGCGGATCTGCTTCCGCCGGACCGACGATGGTATATTCCTGCGACTTGCCGTCGCTCTTCACTTTAACGTTGCTGCCGAGCATCACGAGCTTCGACTTGTGCGCGCCGGCTTCGTCGATGATCGACGCGTTGCTGATCAGGCTGCGGAACTGGGCGATGCGGCCTTCGACCATCGCCTGCTCGTTCTTGGCATCTTCGTACTCGGCGTTATTCTGCGTGCTGGCCAGTTCGTGGGCGGCGTGGATCTTGTCCGCTACCTCGCGCCGGCGCACGGTCTCGAGATGGAGAAGCTCTTTCTCGATCTTCTTCAGGCCTGCTTTGGTAATCGGCTGTGACTTCTCAACCATGGCAACGTCCCCGTCGGTACCCCCGGCGTCCAGATTCGGCAGCAGAAGCAGGTGGCGTTTGTGAAAAAAAGAACTGAGGCGGATCGGCCCCAGTCGCGACGCCGCGAGTATACCCGCGCGATCTCCCCCTGTAAAGGCGCCCATCCAGGTTCATGGACCAGTTCATGCGTGGCCCGCATGAGCGCCAGCCTTGTTGGAAGATGCTCGTCCAACCGGCGCCAAAACTGAAGGCTTCCCGCTTCGAAAGTGACACCGTGGTTGATCTCCAACCGCCCGGTAGCCACACTTGCGCGGTAGCCGCAGACCGGCAGGCCGCCCACAACGCGACGAAACTTGACGGAGGTACGGGCCGCAGCGCTCCCACGAGCGCGCGGCCAACCGATGGCGACCCAACAGCGCGGCCCCTTCGACCGCATTCTCAAGACGACGAGCGACGGGCCTGAGCCTCCCGGTCCCGACCGTGCCGCGATCTATGTCGCCGGTACGATCGTCGGGCTGGCGATCCTGCTGCTCGTCCTGTTGCTGCCGCCCATTTCGATCCTGAGCCGCGGCGGCAGCGGTGATTCTGGCATCCCGAGCGGCCCTGGCACGGCGGATACGTACACCTCGACGGTTCGCTCCGGCATGCCCAAATTGCCGGCCGGCCTCGTTGCCGCGTCGAACCTGTTCGACCTGGCGGCGCCGGCCGACCAGCACGGCGCTGCGAAGATCACCGTGCCGCTGCGCGAGAAGCAGACCGAGCAACGCAGCCTGGCGCTGTACACATACGTCGACAGCAAGTGGCAGCGCATCTCGGACGTGGCGCTCGTAGCCAGTGGCGATGCGGCGCGCGGCGATGTCGGCGCGCTGCCGGGCAACATCGTGGTGCTGCGCCGCAGCAAGGCGACCCTACAGGTCGCGGGATCGATGCCCGCAGGCGCAACGCTGGACAAACGCGCGGAGTCCGTGATCACCACGCTGCACCCGATCGTCTTCATTCCGGTCGGCGATGGCACACTGGTCGGCCAACCGCCTGCTGTGCCACCGGCGGGTTACAAGGTCGTGCCGGGCGTCGTTGCTCCCAGTCCGGAAGTGGTTGACGGCATTCTGCGATCGACTGATCTTCAGGCGAAGCACGCGGCCGCTATCGCTGATCAAGTGAAGAACGGTAATTTCGCGGGCATCGACATCGATTATCGGAGCGTCAACCCGACGTTGCGCACGCAGTTCACAAGCTTCGTGGGACTGCTCTACAAGGCGCTGCACGCGGATAGCCGCACGCTGACGTTGACGTTGCCGATGCCGACTGTCGAGAACGGCACGATGCAGTCCGGCGCGTACGACTGGGAGCAGCTCGGCAAAGTCGCCGACACGCTGGAGATGGCTGGCGAGCTGGATCAAGAACTGTACTTCCAGAATACGGAGGCGGCGCTCAACTTTGTCACGGACAAGGTCGATCGTACGAAGGTGCTGCTCAGCATCAGCTCGCTCAGCATCGAACGCGGCGGCGACGGTCTGCGCACCCTTTCGCTCGATGACGCGCTCGGCCGCGCGAGCGTCGTCACGGTGAAGTCGACTGGCGACATCACGCCCGCGTCGAAGGTGCAACTCGTCGCGCAGAATCTCGCGGCAAGCGAGAACGCGGGCGGCCTGAAGTGGGACGACGGCGCGCGGTCGGTGACATTTAAGTACCCGGGCCGCGGCGGCACGCGCACAGTCTGGATCGCGAACGCGTTCAGCGCCGCGTTTCGCATCGATCTCGCGCAGCGGCACGGACTCGGCGGCGTCACGATCAACAACGTCTCGACGCAGGGCGGCGGCGCCGATGTTTGGACGCCAGTGCAGCAGGTATCGGACACCGGCAACCTCACGCTCTCGCGCCCGAACGGCGAACTGCTGACGCCCGCGTGGTCGACCGGCGACGGCACGATCGCTCCCCAGATCGGCGACGCAGTAACGTGGACAGCGCCGGCCAAGGAGGGCTCCTACACGGTGACGCTGATCGTCAGCGATGGCGTCGTGCGTTCGGGCCAGCTCGTATCGCTTGATGTTGCGCCGGCCGCTGGCGCGCCGCAGCCATGATGCGCATCGCAGCGCGTCGCTCTGCATACGGTCTCTTTGTGCGCAGCACGGCCGCAACCGATGTACCAGCTTTGGACAGTAGCGCGGACTTCAGTCCGCGCGGCGCCGGGCTCCTCGCATCCGCCAAAAGTCATGACCTAAGACCTGTGGCGCGTCTCGTGTATGGCGCGTCTAACGACATCGCGCGGACTGAAGTCCACGCTACGTGCTATCACGAGACCTTTGCCGCAGTGGGCACGCCACCGCGTGCCCCTACGTTTAGGCGCGCAGCGTCCCCGACGACCGACGACCGACGACAAGCGACCATCAATCCATGCGCGTGATCGCTGGTACGGCGGGCGGGCGGACGCTGGTGAGCCCGCCGAAGCCGCGCGCTTCTGGTCGGCCGGGCGTGCGGCCGACATCCGATCTTGTCCGCGGCGCGATCTTCGACATGCTGGACGCGATGGGGGCGGACTACTCACGCGTGCTCGATCTGTATGCGGGTACTGGCGCGCTGGGCATCGAAGCGCTGAGCCGCGGCGACGGCGAGGCCGATTTCGTCGAGACGGATGGCACGGCCGCGGCGGTGATTGCTGAGAACCTGAAGCGCACCGGCTTCGAATCGCGGGGGCGGGTGCATCGCTTGACAGCGAATCGCGCCGTGGAGCGTCTTTCGGGGCCATATACCCTCGTTCTGGCTGACCCGCCGTATTACGATGAGGGCTGGCTGGCGACAGTGACCGCCATTGCCGAATCGGCCCTGGTGAACCGGGAGTCCGTGTTCGTGCTGGAGCACTATAAGAAGACCGCAGCGCCGGAATTGCTCGGGCCGCTGCGGCTAATCAAGGCGCGTACGCACGGTGATACCGCCGTCGCGATCTACGCAGGAGAGGAGATCCCGTGACGCTGGCGATGTTTCCGGGGCGCTTCGACCCCGTCACGAACGGTCACCGCGACATCGCTCGCCGCGCGGCGCGCATGTTCGACAACGTGCTCATCGCCGTAGCGGATCTGAAGCAGAATGCCCTCTTTTCCACGGCGGAGCGCGTCGACATGATGCGCGAGGCCGTGGCCGACTGCAAAAACATCGACGTGACATCGTTCTCGGGCCTGATGGTGGACTTCGCCCGCAAGCAGAATGCTAGCGTCGTCGTGCGATCGATGCGAGCCGTGACGGACTTCGAAGCGGAGTTCGATATGGCGCTGATGAACAAGAAGATGGCACCGGAGATAGAAGCGATCTTCATGATGGCCAGCCTCGAGCATCTCTACATAAGCGGGACGCGCATCCGCGAGGTATCGGCGCTGGGGTATGATGTGAGCGATCTGGTGCCGCCGCACGTCTGGGACGCGCTGAACAAGAAGTACGCGGCGCGCGCATAGCTGCGCCAGCACAGGGAGGTGCGCCATCGATTCGCTACACCTGATCGACCGGCTTGAAGAAATGGTTGCCGAAGGCCGCCGCATGCCCATCGGCGCCGGTGTGGTCGTCGACCGGCGCCGCTTGCTCGACATCGTCGACCAGATGCGCGCGGCGATGCCCAACGAGATCAAGGAAGCCGAAGATATCCTCCGCCGCCGCGACGAGATGATCGAGCGCGCCGAAGAGGAATCGAAGATCAAGCTGCGCCGCGCCGAAGAGCAGGTCGACGACATCTTGTCGAACGAGTCGATCGTCAAGGCCGCCGAAGCGCGCGCCGACATGCTGGTGCGCGAGGCGGAGGCCCGCTGCGACCGCATGCTGCTCGATACCGAGAACCAGGCGCGCGCCCGCATGGCCGAAGCCGAAAAGCTGGCGAACGAGCAGATGGACGAAGCCGACCGCTATGCAACGGAGATGCTCCGCCGCCTCGACGACCAGCTGCAGCTCTTTGGCAAAAACGTCCGTGTAGCACTCGATTCGCTGGAGACGCGCCCGGTCGAGGCCGCCGCGACGGTGGAGTAGCGTTCGTTCACGAAGAGCGGTGCGCCCACTACGTCGTATCTCACACGCTGTCACGCCGAGCAAGGTTCTAGCGCGAGGCGAGCCTGCTCGTTACAAGAAACGCGAAGCGTGGAGCGCAGGCGCCCCGCCTGCAGTCCGGCAAAGCCGGACCGACGCTCGCTGAGACTTCGACATGAGGCGGATGATCGCGTGCGCGCTTCGGCCTGTCATGCTGAGCAAAGCGAAGCATCTTGCCCGATCGAGCAAGGTCCTTCGCTTCGCTCGAGGACGACACACCAACCCACCCCGCCAACCTCTGCGTTCTCTGCGGCTCTGCGGTGAACCTCCCGGGATCGGTTGTCATGCTGTACAAAGCGAAGCATCTTGCCCGATCGAGCAAGGTCCTTCGCTTCGCTCGAGGACGACAGGATCAACCCACGCACTGCCCTCGCTGCGTTCTCTGCGGCTCTGCGGTGAACCCCACGGAGTACACTGCCCGCATGTGGCAGCCGTTCGTTTCGATCCTCTTGCCGGTGCGCAACGAAGAGCGCTACATCGAACGCTGCCTGTACAGCATCGCCGCGCAGGACTATCCGCGGAACCGCTTCGAAGTGCTGGTGATCGATGGGCAATCGACCGACGCGACGAAACTTATCGTCAGCCGATTCGCCGCCGAGTCGACGGTAGACCTGCGATTGCTCCAGAACGCGCGCTATCGCACCGCGGCCGGGATGAACATTGGCCTGGCGAAGGCGCGTGGCGATGTCATCGTTCGCATCGATGGTCACGCTGCCGTCGCGTCGGATTTCCTGAGCCGCAGCGTGGAAGCGCTCGAACAGACACGCGCGGACTGCGTCGGCGGCGTGATCGAGAGCGAAGGCGACACATATTTCGGCCGCGCCGTCGCGCTGGCGATGTCGTCGCGCTTTGGCGTCGGCGGCGCATCGTTCCGTGTCGGCGGCGAAGGCCCCGCTGATACGGTTGCGTTCGGCGCGTACCGCCGCGAGGTCTTCGACCGCATCGGCGGCTTCGCGGAAGACGTCGACAAGGGCGAGGATGACGAGCTGAACTATCGCCTGCTCGATCACGGCGGCACGATCATGCTCGTGCCGGGGATCCGCGCAACGTACACCGTGCGCGGCGACCTGCGGTCGGTCTGGCGGCAGTACTTCGGCTATGGGCGCGCGAAGCCGGAGGTGCTGAGGCGGCATCCCGCGCAGGCACGGCCGCGGCAGCTGGTGCCGGCGGCGTTCGTGGCGGCGCTGGCGGGTTCGATTATTGGCGCAATTCTTGGCCGCTCTGTTGCGCTCAAGGTGCTTGTTGTGGTGTATACTTTCGGTGCCACCATCGCATCTCTCGTCCTTGTGCCGCGACACGGTTGGCGACACCTCCCACCTGTACCCGTCGTCTTCGCGTGTCTGCACGTCGCTTACGGGCTTGGATTCATCACCGGTTGCGTAGGGCTGTCCGGTCGAATTCTCACCCGTACCGCGCGCGGTCGTGTCCGACTCAGCCCGGACGCTGCCGACAAGCGCGCGGGGGGAGCGTAGAAGCCGGGAACGGGCGTCGCCACCAGCACGATCCGCGTCCGGCCCGGCTTCTAAACAGGGTGACCGCGCAGCCGCTGGCAAGTCGGCGCCGGTCATGAGAGCGAGGAGGAGCCACGCTCCTCAGGGCGCCGTCCGGGCCACCGACGGCGCCCGCTCTGTGTCC
>JANXYW010000144.1 GCA_025355835.1 Chloroflexota bacterium | reverse complement strand
ACGGGTGCCCGGCCGCAGCGGTCTGCGAACTCGTGCCGAGTGTACCGCTCTGGCGGGGCCTGATCATCCACAGATTTCACAGATTCAAGGGATTGAGGCCGGTCTTCGGATTCACCGCAGAGCCGCAGAGGGCGCAGAGGGCGCAGAGGGCGCAGAGGGAACGGGCTGATCATCCACAGATTGCACAGATTCAAAGGACTCGGTTGGGAGCATCCGGAGATCGTCGGCGCGAGCGATCATGGGAACATGTAGACGATTGGGTTTGCGCTGGTCCGGCGTTGCCGAACTGCGCTCCATTTCGTATTCCCTAATGCCGTACATCTGTGCAATCTGTGGATGACCCCAACAGAGTCTCTCCGCGTCCTTCGCGCCTCCGTGGTGAATCGCTACGGAGCCTCGAGCCGCAGCAGCCGCTGCTTCGTCTCCGTGCCGCCCGTGCCCCACTCGCCCGCGCTCCCGTCCGAGCGGATGACGCGATGGCACGGGATCAGCAGCGGCATCGGATTGCGCCCCAGCGCCGTGCCGACCGCGCGCGCCGCCCGCGGCAGCCCGATGTCCGCCGCAAGCTGCCCGTACGATCGCGTCTCGCCCCGCCGGATCCGCCGCGTCTCTTCCAGCACCTTGAGATCGAACGCAGCAACCCCCGCAGATCCAACGTCAGCCCTAGATCCGCGACATCAGCCCGCAGCGTCAGCGCCCGAGCGATCGCCCAAGGCACCCGCGCCCGACGCCGCACCGGCCGCCCGAACCGCTCCGCGTAGAACGCATCGAACCGCGCGATCCGCGCCACCGGCACGACGCAGCAGACGCCGATGTCGCTGAACGCGACATACACGTCGCCGATCGGCGATGGTGCGACGATGTACTCATCCATGTCGGTTCATCAGTCTGGATCGAGCTCGCCGGCACGAACGCGGGCGGCGGATGCTGCGGAGAAAAGTGGCACGGGTGGAGGGACTCGAACCCCCGACAAGCGGTTTTGGAGTCCGCCCCGACGCGTCCGCAGCGGGTCGCTGACGGTCGCTGGCGAAGCTAAAATCGGCCTGATGAAAAACGCGACGGTCGCTGGCGGTCGCCGATGTTCGCCCCCGTTGGTATCAGAATTGGTATCAAACACTAGGTGCAATAGCATCGGCCATGGCGGAGCTGGCGGCGGAAACGGCGCCGCTGGTCAAGGTCGCGGCGATCCACCACTTTCTCTTGGTCCCAAGCCCGGTTTCAGATTCATTTCGTGGTGAGCCGCCGGGGAGTCGAACCCAGAACCGTCTGATTAAGAGTCCGAAGGAGACCCGTCTGTGGGGTGTTGTGGTCTCTACTGCGTATCTGAAACTGATGACACTCGTGGCGGTGCGTCTATGGCGTAGAGTGGTTTGCGCCCCCCTTGGCTGTCAACGTGGCTGTCAGATGCACAACGCCGTGCGCCACCCGGCTAGCCGGGATGATCACGCAGTCGAGCGTTGCTCTCTAGCCTTGCGCCGTCGTACAGGTCGATGACTTCGCGGTAGCGGTCGTGCTCGTTGTCGATCATCAGCTCTCGTTTCCCCCACGCCTCCAAGTCTCTCGTGTAGTCGTCACCGGTCTTTGTCCTGACGAACCACCCACCTTTGGAATGTCTGGCTCGCACGTGCAAGGAGGAATGAAAGCTCATCGTGCCGCCAACCTCTACGTTGATGGAGCGGGACATCGAATCACAATCGGGACATGGCTCACGTTCGGTCGGTAGTAGTCCCGATCGCTCGGGGAGGACGCGCTTACATTGGCCGCAGAGCACGCTGGTTTGGGTGGGCAGAGGCAGCTCCGGTGTCTTTCTCGGGCGGCTTCGCACGAACTTGGTCTTGAGTTCGCGATCGTGAGGGCGGCAAACGCCCCAGCGTTCGGTTGAAATGTCTGGTGCGACAAGGTCAACGACATGGGTCGCACATTCCGAACAGCCCCGCCAGTCGCAGATAGCCATCTTCCTCGGTTCCACTCCAATCGCCGTGTAGCACGCAGCCCGTCGAAGACAACTCAGGTGATGTGCCGCAGTATGCCACTTAGGAGGGTACAATCCTCGCAACCGCACTGATGTGGTCGGGAGCACCCGGCTCACGACCGGGGTAGCCGATGGACAAGCGCCTTCTCAACGAACGCGACATCTGCACCAAGTTCATCACGCCTGCCGTCAGGCGGGCCGGATGGGACGAGATGACGCAGATCCGCGAGGAGGTGCGCTTCACAAACGGTCGCATCATCGTGCGCGGAAAGCTCGTTACGCGCGGCAAGGGCAAGCGCGCCGACTACATCCTGTATTACAAGCCCAACATCCCGATTGCCATCATCGAGGCGAAGGACAACAACCATAGCGTTGGCGACGGTCTTCAACAGGGACTCGAATACGCGGACACGCTCGACATCCCGTTCGTCTTCTCGTCGAATGGCGATGGATTCGTCTTTCACGACCGCACCGGCTTGAGTACCGAAAAGGAAGCGGACATCGCGCTCGACGCCTTCCCGTCTCCTGCTGAACTCTGGGCTCGGTATTGAGCCTGCCCCACTTTTCCGGACACCTAGACTGTTGGCGAACAGCCACAGAGAAAGGAGTCCAGGATGGCCACGAGGTATCCACGAGAGTTCCGGCAGCAGGCGATCGAGCTGGTGCGGCTGGATGCACAGCCCATCAC
>JANXYW010000131.1 GCA_025355835.1 Chloroflexota bacterium | reverse complement strand
GCACGATCGGCCTGATGGCTGTCGCCGCGGCGAAGGCGATGGGCGCGACGTACATCGCCGCCACCGCGCGGCACCCACACCAGAAAGCGATGGCGCTAGCGCTCGGCGCCGATGCCGTCTTCGGCGACGACGCAGCGGGCGCCGGCGACATCACGAAAGCGACCGGCGGCGCCGACATCGTCGTCGAGACGGTCGGCGGCCACGCGAATACGCTCGCCGACTCGCTCACGATCGTCGGCCTCGGCGGGCGGATCAGCGTGCTCGGCGCGTTCACGCAGCCGGTGCAGATCCACCCGATCATGTTCTTCATTAAGGAGCCGAAGGTCGTCGGATCGAACTGCTACGGCCGTCCCGGCCGCCACTCCGACTACGAGATCGCCATCGAGATCATGCGCCGCAACGCCGAGAGCCTCCGCCGCTGCATCACCCACCGCTACGGACTCGAAGACATCGCGCAGGCGTACGCCACCGCCGACGACAAAAGCAGCGGCGCCATCAAGGTGCAGATCGCGCCGTGAGGGGTTGGGGTGGGAGAGAATGTCGGAAAATGAAGAACAGGAGTCCGTAGACTCCTGTCCGCCCGCCGTGGCCGTAGCGACGACGGGGTAGCTCGTGCATAGTATCAGTTGAGCCGTAAAGTGTGAAGGGACTCGAGAAGAATTGGACCGCCCCAGGTTGCAAAACGCTTCGTGGCAAAGCGCGACGCCGGAGGAACATGACGGAACACAATGCCTAGGCGCAGAAGAAGCAAAAGCGGAAGCGGTATCCCGTTCCCGTTTAGCCTACTGGCGGCGATCATTGTCTTGCCGCTGCGGTTTCAACTCGTCCGACGCCTACTGATGTTTGGCGCGGCTATTGTCGTTCTTCTAGCTGTCATAGGCCTTATCGCATCCTCGTTATCTGGTGGCAACAATACGGTGTCAGGGCTCGTGTTCGTTGCGCTCGTTGTCTTGGTCGCATCGGTATCAGGGCTCTTCTGGATGCAGTATGCGGGGAGGCGCCGATTTCGCGCGCGTTCGCTCGGCGAACTCCTGAGCATGACGCCCAAAGGATTCGAGATCGCTGTCGCCAATCTATTGAGAGATCTCGGTTACCGAGATGTACAGCTTTTCGGCGGTGCAGGCGATCTGTCTGCCGACATCATGTGCAAGGATCGGAAAGGACGACGCATGGTCGTCCAGTGCAAACGCCACGCACCTGGAATCAAAGTCGGATCTCCCGAGGTGCAATCCTTCATCGGAATGATGTCTGTGCATCACAAGGCGGAGCGCGGGATGTTCGTCACAACATCTGAATTTACACAGCCTGCAGCCAGCCTAGGTCAGCAGCATTCGATCGAGCTCCTCGACGGCAAACGGCTGTCAGCAATTCTCGAGACGAATGCACGACGTAGACGTAGCCGCGAACAAGTGGCGGACGCTGCGCGCGCGGATTCAGACCGGAGTTGAAGCTCCTCCGCTACGAGATCAACGACAGCCCTAAGAAGCCTTCGTGGCCTTCGTGCTCTTAGTGGATCACTGCCCCACGACCTCACGCAACACATCCCGCACGACATCCTCCGGCACGTCCCGCACGACGGTGCGGCCGAAGTCTTCGAGCAGGATCCACCGCACCTTCTTCGACGCGACCTTCTTGTCGAGCGCCATCGCGGCGATCACGGCATCGACGTCGAGTCCCGGATGGCGCAGCGGCAGGCCGTAGCGCTCGAACAGGCGCGCCTGCCGCTCGCCGACGGCTGCAGGCGTGACGCCGACGCGGCGGCCGATCTCGGCAGCGGCCATCATGCCGATGCTGATCGCTTCGCCATGCAGCACGCGCGTGTAGCCGGTTACCGCCTCGATGGCGTGGCCTGCGGTGTGGCCATAGTTGAGGATCATCCGCCGGCCGCCCTCGCGCTCGTCTTCGCTGACGACGCCCGCTTTCAGCGCGGCGTTGCGCGCGACGATCTCCGTCGTCAGCTCTGGCTCGACGGCGAGCAGCCGGTCGGCGTCGCGCTCCAGCACGTCGAGCATCGGCGCGTCCATGATCAGCCCGTGCTTGATCACCTCGCCAAAGCCCTCGCGGAACGAGCGCTCCGGCAGCGACGCCAGCAGACTCGTGTCCTGCACAACGAGGCGCGGCGGGTAGAATGCGCCGATCAGATTCTTGCCGCGCGGATGGTCGACGCCGACTTTGCCGCCGATCGACGCATCGACCATCGCCAGCAGCGATGTCGGCGCCTGTACGAAATTCACGCCGCGCAGGTACGTCGCTGCGACGAAGCCGCCGAGGTCGCCCGCAACGCCGCCGCCAAGCGCGACGATCGTCGATGACCGCTCCGCGCGCTGCTCCAGCAGCCAGTCGTAAGCATCGCGCACGGTCTCGAGGCTCTTGCTCGCTTCCCCCGCCGAAAACGTGAACATCGACGCGTCGAACCCGGCCGCGCGCAGCGACGCGAGCGCGCGTTCGCCGTACAGCGGCCCGACCGCATCATCCGAGATCACAAACGCCGCGCCTCGCAGCCCGGCGTCTCGCATCAGCGCGCCCAGATCGTCGAGCGCGCCCCAGCGGCAATGAATGTCGTACGGATGATGCTCCGCGGTGACGCGGATCACGCCGCGCCTCCGGCCACCGCCGAGCGTTCGCGGAACGCCAGCAGCACCTGGTGCGTCACCTGATCCGGCGTCAGATCGTCGGTCTGGAGAATGAAGTCGGCCTGCGCGTAGATCGGGTCGCGTTCCGCTTTGAGCTCGACGATTCTCGCCGACGGATTGCCACCCTCGAGCAGTGGCCGCTCCGACACGTGCGCGGTCGAGTCCTGAATGCGCGCCGCGATCGTCTCCGGCCGCGCGTCGAAGCAGACGATAAATCCGCGCCGCCGCATGGCCGCGCGATTCGCCTCGGACAGCACGCTGCCGCCGCCCGTCGCGACGACGACGTTCGTCATGCCGGCGACGCGCTCAACGACTTCCGCCTCGATGATGCGGAACGCCGCTTCGCCGCCGCGCGCGAAGATCGCCGACGGCTTGTCGCCCGCCTGCGCCTCGATCAGGTCGTCGATATCGACGGCAGTCCAGTCGAGCGCAACCGCCAGCGGCCGCGCCGTGCGCGTCTTGCCCGTCGCCATGAATCCCGTGAGCCAGATCTGTTCGTAGTTCATCATCTCACCATACACGCAGCCAGCGGCTGGTCGCCGCGGCCATTCGTCTCATCTGCCTCATCGTCCGTGGGGACAGCACTTCAGTCCTGTCCAATATCGGTGCTATCCGTATCGCTCGACGTCATCCCGGCTGAGGACAGGTCTGAAGACCTGTCCCTACGACGCACGGGCGATCGTTCCGCACGCACCCCTACAACCTAACACCTATAACCTACAACCTACGTCGCTACTCGCGCAGCGACCTCGGCCCGATCGTCGCCTCGAACGAGCGCCAGTTGCGCAGCATCTCGCCCAGCGAATCGCCACCGAACTTCTCGAGCGCCGCCGTCGCCAGCACGATTGCGCACATCGCCTCGACGATGATGCCGGCCGCCGGTACGACGCAGATGTCGCTGCGTTCGTAGTGCGCGGGAATCTCCTCACCCGTCATCAGATCTGCGGACGGCAACGCGCGCGGCAGCGTCGCGATCGGCTTCAGAGCGATGCGCACAACGATGTCCTGCCCGTCGGTGATGCCGCCTTCCGTGCCGCCAGCGTTGTTCGTCGCGCGCGCCCACGGCTTGTCGGGCCGCCACTGCGACAGCGGCAGAATCACGTCGTGAATCTTCGATCCCGTCGTGCGCGTCGCCGCGAATCCGGCGCCGATCTCGACGCCCTTCACGCTGTGAATGCTCATCAGGGCCTGCGCCAGCCGGCCATCGATCTTGCGATCCCAATGCACGTGGCTGCCGAGACCCATCGGCACGCGCTCGACGCGCCCTTCGACGATGCCGCCGAGCGTGTCGCCGGCGTTCCGCGCAGCATCGATCGCCGCGACCATCTTTTCCGCGCCCGCCGCATCGGCGCACCGCACCGGCGACTCCTCGACGGCGCCCCAATCGATCTCCGGCGGCACGAGCGCATCGACATCGCCGATCTGCACCGTGTGGCTGCGGAAGTCCATGCCGAGCTCTTCGAGCAGCCGCTTGCACACCGCGCCGACGGCGACGCGCGCCGCCGTCTCGCGCGCGCTCGCACGCTCCAGCACGTTTCGCACGTCGTCGAAGTCGTACTTCACGATGCCGGCGAGGTCGGCATGGCCGGGGCGCAGGCGCGTCACTTTCTGGATCTCGCTCTCGATCGGATCGATCGACATCTGCTCGGTCCAGTTCACCCAGTCGCGGTTCTGAATCGACAGCGCGATCGGGCTGCCGAGCGTCTTGCCGTGCCGCACACCAGACATGATCTCGGCGCGATCCTGCTCAATCTTCTGGCGCCGGCCGCGGCCGTAGCCGCCCTGTCGGCGTCGCAGATCGCCGGCGATGAAATCTTCGGAGAGCGGCAGCCCGGCAGGCACGCCTTCGATGATCACCGTCAGCGCTTTGCCGTGCGATTCGCCCGCGGTCAGAAAACGCAGCACTAGTCGTCCTTGTAGAACGCCGCCGGCACGCCGGAGGCCGTGGTCGATTCGGGATTCACCGCCAGCGGATTACCGCGGTCGTCCAGCAGGAAGCGCCCGCCGAACGCCTGCACGACCTCTTCGGCGTCCATCTCGTCCCAGGCCAGCACGTCCGCCACATCGCGCTGGCACTTCGTCGACAAGATGCAGCGCTGCGATGAGCCCGTGTCGTCGCGATACGTGCTGTAGATGTCGATCTGCACGTACGGCAGTTTCGCGTTCGGAATGTCGTAGAGCACCATGTCGGCCAACTTCGCCGTCACGCGCATGCCTTCGGCGAGCGGGCCGCTCACTTCGCGGCGTTCGCCGTCGACCTGCGCGTACTGGCCATCAGCAGAAGCTGTAATGCGCACGCCGTCCGGCTGCACGTCGACGAGTTCGGCGCTCTGCACGCCGTGCCAGACTGACGGCCGGGTGCCCTTCGGCATGCGAATCGTCTTCCAGCGCAGCAGCTCTTCGCCGACCAACATTCGGATCGTGGGCACATCGCCCGCGTCCACCGCGCGCCGCCAGGCCATCTGCGCCCGCGTCCCCTGCATGATCACCCAGCCCACCGCAAAGAACATCAGGAACAGAACCGCAACAGCGATCACAAGCCCGTAGTCCGAAGCAGCCAGCAGCGGCAATGTCACAACGGAAGTATGGCAGATAGCCCACGATGCCGTGCGATGGCGTAACCACGGACAGGACGCCTGTACAGTGTCAATCAGGTACAAGGTCAAGTTGGAGACCAATCTCCGCGTAGGGGCATTCCGTAGAATGCCCTCCCCCGCGAGGCGAGGATGCCCGATTTCGACAACGCATCCGCACAACACCGTCGCCGCTCGATCCGCCTCCGCGATCTCGACTACGCAACCCACGGCGCGTACTTCGTCACGCTGGTCACACACGAGCGACGTGAACTCTTCGGCAGCATCGTCGATGAGGCGATGGATCTAAACGCTGCGGGAAGGATCGTCGCGGAGGAATGGCTTCGCTGTGCCGAACTGCGCTCGAACGTCGAGGTCGACCAGTTCGTCGTCATGCCGAACCATTTCCATGGGATCATATTTCTGCTGCAGGACGACCAGGGCATTCTACGGAATGCCCCTACGCGATCATTTGGATCATCCATGACGGGTTCGCTGCCAGTCGTCATTCGGAACTTCAAAGGGGCGGTCACGCGACGGATCTGCGAGCTCGGGTTCGTTGAACCCGTATGGCAACGAAACTATTTCGAGCGCGTGATCCGGAACGAGCGGGAGCTGCAGGCGATTCGGCAGTACATCATCGACAATCCGCGGCAGTGGGAGATGGATAAGGAGAATCCGGCTGGACGGGTGTAGTCGGCGCAACGACGCGGGCATGCTACGAAACATGCCTGTGCGGCAGCACTATTCCCTTTCCGACGCTGAGCCTTAGGCTGCCGGGATCACGAATGGCCTAGTGCCGGAGACAAACCGACATGTAGGGGCATTCCGTAGAGTGCCCACGGGTGGGGCGACCGTGCCCAAACTCGACGACGATCCACGGAAGACCGCTGCTGCCCGATCCAGCGCCGCAACGACTGCCTGTTCGGCACCAGACGCGGGCATTCTGCGGAACGCCCCTACCGGACGAGCGTTCTCTAACCCAACGCCGCGCGCGCCGCCGCGAACATCGCGGCCGTATCGGCGTCCTTCGCCGTCCACAGCTTGAACGACTCGGCTGCCTGGTACACCAGCATGCCGAGGCCCGTGACGGCCTTCGCGCCGCGCGACTTCGCCGCCAGCGTCAGTGGCGTCTCGGCGGGGTTGTACACGAGATCGAACACTGTTGTGCGCTCCTCGATCAGATCTGCCGGCAGCGGCGACTGGCTGGCGGTCGCGGATGTCGCGACGCCGATCGGTGTGCAGTTCACCACGAGATCGGCTTCCTTCAGCGACCGCAGGAACGAGCCGTCGCCCCAATACGCCCAACTGATCGTCGTGCCCGATGGCGTCAGCGGCTTCATCGCCAGCACGACGCCTTCCGTCTTACGCGGTTGGCGGCCGATCACAAAGATGACGGACGCGCCCGCCTGCACCAGCGCGAGCGCTACCGCGCGCGACGCGCCGCCGGCGCCGAGGATCATCGTGCGCTTGCCCTTGGCGTCGAAGCCGGCATCTTCGCGCAGCGATCGCGCGAAGCCCGCGACGTCGGTGTTGTGGCCGACCAGTTTGCCGTCGGTGTGGACGATCGTGTTGACTGCGCCGGCCTTCGCTGCCGTCTCGCTGGTCTCGTCGAGGAACGGCAGCACCGTCTGCTTGTGCGGGATCGTCACGTTCGCGCCGAAGAAGTCACCGCCGCGCAACGAGTTGACGCGGCCTTCGAGCACGTCGGGCGCCGTGTCCCACGCTTCATACGCAGCGTCGATGCCGGCCGCGTCGAACGCCGCCTTGAAGATCGCCGGGCTGACTGTGTGTCCCAGCGGGGTGCCGATGACTCCGGCGCGCTTCGTCACGATGCTGCTCCTACTACTACTGGCGGTACTTCTCGACGTTTCGCAGATGCTCTTCCAGCGTTTCGGCGAAGACGTGTGTGCCGTCGCCCTTCGCTTCGAAGAACAGGTAGTTCGTCACGGCCGGCCGCACCACCGCCTCGATTGACGCGAGCCCGGGGTTCGCGATCGGCCCCGGCGGCAGGCTGGCTACGGCGTACGTATTGTACGGAGAATCGATCTTGAGATCGCCGACGGTCAACTCCTTCTTCCAGTACGTGTACTGGCGCACGCTCGCGGCGTCGCTCGCCACGGCGTACTGCACCGTAGGGTCTGCCTGCAATGGAATGCCCGCCTTCAGGCGATTGAGGAAGACGCTCGCGATGATCGGGCGCTCGGACGACGTCTGCGCTTCGCGCTCGACAATCGATGCCAGCGTGACGACCTGTTCCAGCGTCAGATCCTGCCCCTCAAGCTGCACGTTGTCGGCGACGTTGGTTTGAAAGCCGCGCAGCAGCGTATCGACCACTTCTTCGGCCTTCGCGCCGCGATGGAACTCGTACTTCGCCGGAAAGACGAAGCCTTCGAGGCTGCTCGCGCGCACCTGCTGCAAAAACGGCTCGTCGTATTGCGACTTCACGAGGGCAGCCAGAAACGTGTGCTTCGAGATCACGCCCGCTTGCTCGAGGATGTCGCCGACCTCCTCGACGCGGCGTCCCTCCGGGATCACGACGTCGCGCGACGCGGTCTTCCCGGCGGCGATGCGGTCGACGACGACGATCACCGGCGTGCCCGGATCGAACTCGTAGTCGCCGGCTTCGAGCGAATTCTGCACGCCGCGCAGCCCGACCATGATCTCGAACAGCCGGCTGCTGCGGATCACGCCCTGCCGCTGCAGCTCGGCGCCGATCGTCTTGGCGTTCTCGCCTTGCTTCACGGTCACGATCACTGGCGCGCCATTCGCCGCGATGGGCGGTACGGGCCGCTCCGACTCGTCAGAGAAGACCGAACCCGGCGTGCCCATGACGAACCACGCCATGCCGATGGTCAACGCCACGGCGAACACCGTCACCACACCGGCCAGCACCCGATACGTCATCGCGCACCCGTCTCTGGCGCGGTTGCCGCATCGATGTACGCCTGCAAGATCACCGCCGCCGCCGCATCGTCGATGCCACGTTTGCCGCCGCGCTGCGACGGGCGTCCGCGAACGGCGCCCGCATCGGCCATCGCCGCCTCCGCGCGTACCGACGAATAGCGCTCGTCCTGATACACCACCGGCACATCGAGCCGCCGCGCGAGTGCGTCGCCGAAGCGCCTCGTCCGCCTCGCCTGTTCGCCTTCTTCGCCCGACTCCAGCACCGGCATGCCGACGACGACTGCGGCCACGTCACGCTCGCGCGCGATCGTTGCCACGCGTTCGAGATCCTGCTCGCGATTCTCGTGCTCAACGATCGTCAGCGGCACAGCGACCCGTCCTTCGCTCACGGCGACGCCGATCCGCTGCGCCCCAAAGTCCACGCCGAGCATTCGCGACGGCATCGCGTCATTCACATTCATCGCTAGAGGATACCGAGCGCGAATCGCAGACGCTGGCGTGCTTCGCGCCAACAGCGGGCGTATATTCAGGGAGCGCACGACGCTAGCCGAGATCGCTGGCGCGATGCCGCACGACACGGAGGCGGAGTAGTGAACGCGTTGCACCTCAAGCTGTGTTCGAGCGACGAGTGGGCGGAATCGGTCAAGAAGTGGATCATCCCCGGCGCGCTCGAAGGCGTCACGCTCGGCGACGATGTGCTGGAGGTCGGCCCCGGCCCCGGCCGCACGACCGACATCCTCCGCCACATGACGGCGCGCCTCACCGCCGTCGAGATCGATCCTGATCTCGCCGAAGCGCTGCGCGTGCGCATGGCCGGCACGAACGTCGAGGTAGCCGAGGCCGACGCAACGGCGCTACCGTTCCCGGACAAGCGCTTTACCGCCGCGCTATCGTTCACGATGCTCCATCACGTGCCATCGCCCGAACAGCAGGATCAGCTGTTCGCGCAAGTCGCGCGCGTCCTGCAGCCCGGCGGCACGTTCGCCGGCGTCGACAGCAAAGACAGCCCGGAGTTCCGCGGCCTCCACGTCGACGACATCTGCGTCCCGCTCGTCCCGGACGAACTTGCGGATCGCCTCAAACGCGCCGGCTTCTCCGAAGCAACGGTCGACGTAAACCCGTACGTCATCCAGTTCCGCGCGAAGGTGTGAGCTCAATACTCTCATCCTTCGCTGCGCTTAGAATGACAGCGGTTGCGCGGGATGACACCGTGCCGGAACGGCGATCCCGCTTCCCGCGTCTAACTTCCCAGAGCAGCGCGCGCCAGCCCTCGCGCCAGCTCCAACGCCTCGTCCAGCTTCGATGCGTCTTTGCCGCCGGCCTGCGCCAT
>JANXYW010000101.1 GCA_025355835.1 Chloroflexota bacterium | reverse complement strand
CTGCCGGCCCGCAATCCGCCGTCCCCGGCGCGTTCCGCACCGTGCTGTTCACCGACATCGTGGGGCACACGGAGATGATGCAGCGGCTCGGCGACGCGAAGGGCCGCGATGTGCTGCGCGAGCACGAGCGGATCACGCGCGAGCTGCTGAAGACGCACGGCGGCGCGGAAGTGAAGACGATGGGCGATGGGTTTATGGCGTCGTTCGGGTCGGTGACGTCGGCGTTGGATTGCGCGATCGCGTTGCAGCGGGCGTTCGACGGGGCCCTCACCCGGCCCTCCGGGCCACCCTCTCCCTCAGGGGGAGAGGGACGTGGGGACGACGGCGAGCGCATCGGCGTTCGCATTGGGTTGAACGCTGGCGAGCCGATCGAGGAGGATGGGGATCTGTTTGGGGCGACGGTGATTCTTGCTTCGCGGATTGCGGCGAAGGCTGGGGCGGGGGAGATCTTGATTCCGGAGCCGGTGCGGCATCTGCTGTCGGGCAAGAGCTACGTGTACACCGACCGCGGGGAGCACGCGATGAAGGGGTTCGACGACGCGGTGCGGCTGTACGACGTGCGGTGGCGGGAGTAGGCATGGATCTCATCGTGCGCTACGCACCGCGCTGGCAGGAGCCGTACACTAGTGTACAATGGTGTACACGCTAGAAGGAGCGGTGACGATGCCCGAGCGTGCGCGAACCGTGCAGACCGTCAAGGCGACAGCCGCCAGACAGCAATTCAGCGAACTCGTCAATCAGGTCTTTCGACGTGAGAAGCGGGTTCTCATCGAGAAGAGCGGCATCCCGGTGGCCGCCTTAATCTCAGCCGATGACCTTAAGAAGTTCGCGCGCCTGGAAGCAGAGCGCGAGCGAGACTTCGCGGTTCTCGACGAAGTGGGCCGGGCGTTCGAAGACGCCTCGCCGGAACAGCTTGCGGGCGAGGTGCGCAAGGCGATCGCGGGCGTACGATCCACAGGCCGTTCCGCACCGAAACGCCGAGCAAGATCGGCGTGATCACGGCCGTCCTCGACACCAACGTCCTGGTGTCGGGCCTTGTGGGACAACGGCGCCGACCGCTGACTCCGCCAGCCGCGCTCATCGCCGCTTGGAGGTCCGGAGAGTTCGAGCTCGTCCTCTCGGCGGACATCCTCATGGAAGTTGAACGCACACTCCAGAAGCCCTATTTTTCTCATCGCATCTCGAATGACCAACGACTACGGCTGCTGACAGTGTTGCGACGCCGGAGCAGCATCGTCCGGCTCACGAAACGCGTGTCAGGCGTAGCTAGCCATCCAGCGGATGACCTCATCCTCTCAACCGCGGTCAGCGCCGGAGCCAGCTACCTCGTGACCGGAGACGGACCCCTGCTGGCTCTTGGCTCGCTGCGGCGTGTGCGCATTGTCAGCCCGCGCGCGTTCTGGAGGGCGTTGCAGGAGAAGTAACGATTGCCGCAAGCCGGCGCTCGTGGCAGAATCGGCAGCATGCAGGAGGTTTCGATCATGCCGCACACGGGAGGGCACACCGTGCGAACATTCGCAACCAATCCACGAGAACTGACCGACGAGTGGCTCACGGAGGTCCTGCGCCAGAGTGGCGCGATTACGAACGCGAGCGTCACGTCGCACGCGACGAAGATCATCGGCGAAGGCGTTGGCTTCATGGGCGAACTCGCGCGTGTGTCGCTCCAGTACGACACGCCGGAGCCGGGTGCGCCCGCCGTGGTCATCGCGAAGTTTCCGGCAGCCGCTCCCGAGAACCGAGACGTCGCGATGTATTTCCACTTCTACGAGCGCGAAGTCGGCTTCTACCAGCATATTGCGGAACAGGTGCAGCTGCGCACGCCGCGCTGCTACTTCAGTGCGTTCGAGCCGTCGAACGGCGACTACGTCTTGCTGCTCGAAGATCTCGCTCCGGCGGTGGTCGGCGATCAAGTTGCGGGCTGTTCGGTCGAGCACGCGCGCCTCGCGATGCGGGAGCTGGCGCGCTTTCAGGCGAAGTGGTGGAACAGCGCCGAACTGGAAGCGCTCGATTGGATGCCGAAGACAAACGTCGAGTGGCAGGTTGCCGCTGTGGAGCAGGGCTACGCGGACGGGCTGGAGCCGTTCTGCGAATTCGCGGCGGAATTTCTCACACCGCAGTTACGGGAAGTAGCCAAGCGCTTGGGGAAGAGCATCCGCACCGTCATGAACAACATGGCCGACGACATGCCCACGACGATGATGCACGGCGACTATCGCCTGGACAACATGTTCTTCGCATCGCCTCAAGGCGGCCCCGAATTCGCCGTCATCGACTGGCAGATCGCAAATTGTGGCGGCGGCGTGTTCGATGTCGCCTATTTCGTCAGCGGGACGTTGGCGCCGGAAGAACGCAAGTCGCGCGAGCATGAGATCGTGAAGCTGTATCACGACACGCTTGTCGAGAACGGCGTCGCCGGCTACAGCTTCGACCAATGCTGGCAGGACTACCGCCTCTCGACGTTGTTCCTCCTCGCGTACTCGGTGATCGGCGCCGGCTCGATCGATCTGTCGAACGAGCGCGGCGTCGAACTGTTCAAGAAGATTACGAGCGGCACGCTGGCAGCGATCAGGGACCTCAAGTCGTACGAACTGATGGACTAGGGCGCGGGCGCAAATCCGTACTTCAGCCGCGCTTGCGATATTCGGGACTTCGCTGTAATACGGGGCCGGGCGCAACGGGTTGCGCCCCTACGCTGGTACATTGTCGTCGCACGCGGAGACCTGTGGTTCAAATGCGAGGATGTACTCCGTCGGTCCGGCTTTGCCGGACGCACGGCCGAGGGCGGCCATGCTCCACGCTTCGCGTCGGTCGTCGGTCGTCGGTCGTCAGGCGTCAGTCGCGAAGCTGCGCGCCGCTGTCGATGCGCGCGGGGACGACGATCTGGTGATCATCGCGCGCACCGACGCGCGCGCGCCGCTCGGCCTCGAGGAAGCGAGCCGGCGCGGGAAGCGGGAGACGGCATCGCGGAGACAGCCTGTCAAGTTCGCCTGGTTGCAGGTTGCCGCGCGCCGTGGCGATGATCTACCGTGAGCGAACGCAGTGTGCGGGCGAACGCCCCGGCTGTCAGAGCCGGAAGTCACGCCATGCACACGCTCAACACGCGTATCAACACCGCGATCCTCATCGTCATCGCGCTTACCGGGTTCGCGGTCGTTGCGATGCTCGCGAGCCGTGCATACGGAGGGCCGCTCGACCCGCCTGGGCCTGTCGCTTCGACGCAGAGCAACCTCATCTTCCAGCCGGCCAGCTGCGCCGGTTTCCCGATTGTGCTGTCGAGCAGCGGCTCCTACAAGCTCGCGAGCAATATCACGGGGTGCGCAGCGAAGGACGGCATCCAGATCACGGCGAGCAATGTGACGCTCGACCTCGCAGGATTCAGTGTTCTGGGGGTGCCGGGTTCGGGTTACGGTATCAAGAGCGTGGGCGTGGTCAGCAATCTTGACATCTCCCGCGGCATGGTCGCCAATTGGGGCGCAAGTGGTGTCGGCCTCTATGGCAGCGCCTACGCACGCATCGACGGCATGATTTCGACATTCAATTCCATAGACGGATTTCGGCTGGGCAGCCCGAGTAGCCTCGCCCACAGCACGGCATCGAATAACGGCTACAGCGGCATCAGGGTGCTGAACGGTACGTTCAACACGACGATCAGCGACTGCAACGTCGACTTCAACAACGGGGAAGCCATTAATGCCTTGGGCGCGGACGGCATCACGGTTCGTGACTGTTCGGCAGGCAACAACAACGGTGGGGGCATCTTCGTTGGCAAGTCGGCCACCATCGCGAACAACCACGTCCATCACAACAACGGAACCGGCATTTACTCGGACGATTCCTGCATGATCACCGGCAACTCTTCAGAGTGGAACGCCTTTGCAGGGTTTCAAGTGATCGGCTCGGTGGCCTGCACTGTGACGGGGAACAAGGCTTTTGCGAACAATGGTGACGGATTCAGCATCGCGCCTAACGGAGGCTACTCATGGATCGATAGCAACAATGCGTCCGGCAACCGGGGCTGGGGTTTCAACGTTGGAGCGGCAAACCCTGGGTATCCGAACATCGTCACGCGGAACGCGGCGTCGACCAATCTCCTCGACGGCTACACGGTGGGCGCCAATAACGACTACGCGCCTATCGTATTGGCGAGCGCCGTGGTGAACCCGATGAGCAACATCAACAACTAATCCAGATGCAGGACGAACTGCTCCTCGCCGCGGTGCGCAACAACGCCGGCTGGTGCGATGCCGTCTGCCGTGCGCGCGGCGTGCCGGGGCGGTTCACGGATCATCTCTGGATCAACGAGCATGCGACGCCGCCCTACTACCCGAACATCATCACGCTACTGCCTGCATCGGATGGGCTGCTGCGCGAACTCGACGATGCGATGGCGAGCGTACACGACGCCGTCGGCGACAAGCTCTCCATCAAAGACAGCTTCGCGGATGTCGATCTCGCGACGCACGGTTGCCGCGTGTTGTTCGACGCGCAGTGGATCGCGCGCGCAGACACGCTCGCCGCACCCGCAACGGTCGTGAGCGGTGTCGCATGGTCGATCGTGCGCGAAGCGGCCGGCCTCGAGGCGTGGAAGAACGCCTGGGACGCCGAGATCGTTGCGGCGGATCCGATCTTTGCGCCGTCACTTCTGCACGACGCGGACATCGCGTTCGTCGCAGGGCATCGGCGCGGGGCGATCGTCGGCGGCGGCATCGCGAATAAGAGCGCGGGCGTTGTTGGGTTGTCGAACGTGTTCGCGTCCGCAAACGATAGACGCGAGGCGTGGGCCGGCTGCATCGCCATTGCAACCGCTTGGGCGCCCGGGATGCCGATTGTTGGGTATGAGTCGGGCGTGGATTTGGCTACGGCGCTCGAACTGGGGTTCGCGGCGCTCGGGCCGCTGCGGGTGTGGGTGGCTTCGGGGAGGTAACACTCGGCTTAAGCCAAAGCGTCGATCCGGTCTCGGGCGGAACGAGCCCTCGTCTCGCACGCGGCGGGTAGTCTTGCGGGGCATGGTGAGTACGGCGTCGGTCCGGCTGTCTCCTACGGCGACTCTTCGATTGCCGGACGCACGGCCGAGGGCGGCCATGCCCCACGCTTCGCGTCGGTCGTCGGTCGTCAGTCGTCGGTCGTCAGTCGTCGGTCGTCAGTCGTCGGTCGTCGGTCGTCGGTCGTCAGTCGTCAGTCGTCGGTCGTCAGTCGTCAGTCGTCAGTCGTCGGTCGTCAGTCGCGAACTATGATCGCAAGTTCTCGGGGCACCACGTTCGTGCTCCTTCGTGTCCTTCGTGGCTATCATGCAGAGCGGATCAATCTCCATCACAAAGGACAGCAACGATGCGCCCCTCCACTACACTCCGCCGCATGCTTGAAGGCCCCGAGATCGTCGTGTTGCCGGGAGCGTACGATGCGCTTTCGGCGCGGCTGGCCGAACGCGCGGGGTTTGCGGCGATGTTCACGACGGGGTTCGGGTTCAGTGCTGCGGCGCTGGGGCAGCCGGACTTCGGACTACTGACGATGTCGGAGACGATGGACCGCGTGCGTCACATCGTCGATGCGGTAACGGTGCCGGTCGTCGCGGATATGGATACGGGGTACGGCAATCCGCTGAACACGCGGCGCACCGTGCGCGAGTGCGTGACCGCGGGAGCGGCGGGCATCATCCTGGAGGATCAGCAGTGGCCGAAGAAGTGCGGCCACTTCGAGGGGAAGAAGGTGATCCCGGCCGAAGACCACGTCGCGAAACTACGCGCCGCCGTCGATGCGCGCGGGGACGACGATCTCGTGATCATCGCGCGCACCGACGCGCGTGCGCCGCTCGGCCTCGACGAGGCGATCCGGCGCGGCAAGCTGTATCGCGATGCGGGCGCCGATGTCGTGTTCGTCGAAGCGCCGCAGAGCATCGACGAGCTGCGCGCGGTGAAGGCGGCAATCCCGGACACGCCGCTCTTCGCAAACATGGTCGAAGGCGGCAAGACGCCGCTGTTGTCGCACAGCGAGCTGCAGGATCTCGGCTACAAGATGGTCGTCTTCCCGCTCAGCGCACTCTTCGCCGCCACGAAGGCGATCGAGGCGGTGTACGCCGAACTGTTCGCGAAGAAGACGACCGCCGGCGTCATCGATCGCCTGACGGCGTTCCACGAATTCGAGCAGATCGTCGGCGTGCCGGAGCTGCGCGCGCTTGAGGAGAAGTACGGCGTCGCGGGTGCGTGATCAGGGTTTCACCACAGAGGACACAGAGAGCACAGAGAGTTGTTGGGTGCGGGCACGCTACCGCACCGCGTGCCCCTACGTTCTTCCGTAGTGCGAGAGCAGCGATAGACCGACGCGCGCTCCCGTGCGACCATGCAGGCAGCAACATGCATCCAGATCAGGAGCGAGCGCCATATGCCCATCGCGCGCCTCAACGGCATCGACATCAACTACGAAGTGCATGGCGCCGGCACGCCGCTGTTGCTCACGCACGGCTACAGCGCAACGCTCGAAATGTGGCGCGAGCAGGTACCCGCGTTTTCCGCGAAGTACCGGCTCGTCACCTACGACATGCGCGGCCACGGCAAGACGACGGCCCCGACCGACTTGGATGCATACGGCCTCGCGCGTGACTACGTCGCCGACAAGCTGGCCCTGATGGATCACCTGGGCATCGAGCAGGCATACGTCGGCGGCCTGTCGATGGGTGGCATGATCGCGCAGGAGTTCGCGCTGCAGCATCCGAATCGGGTGAAGGCGCTGCTGCTGTTTGATACGGGCCCGGGCATGGGCGCGATGGTACAGGACGCGGCGCGGATGGCGCAGTTCACGCAGATGCGCGAGGTGATGCAGACGCTCGCTCGCACGAAGGGCATGTCGGCGATCATCGACGCGATGCGCAACAGTCCGATGGCATTTCGCCCGGAGGGTGGGACAGGCGCGATGCCGGATAGCGTGCGCCGGCATGTCGAGCACATGAAGCAGATGAGCGTCGATGGCTACCTGGGCGGGAGCAAGGCGATGCAGGACTGGAGCGGATCGCTCGATCGCCTGGCGCAGATCACGTCGCCGACGCTCGTGCTCGTCGGCGAGCAGGATAACTTGCTCGCCGCCAGCCGGATGATCCACAACAAGATCGCCGGCAGCCGTTTCGTCCTGTTACGCAACAGCGGCCACGGCACGAACCTGTGGCGCGCCGACGCATTCGCTGCCGAAACGCTCGACTTCCTCGCCGCCGTCGATGTCGGCGAAGCGGTCGATGGCGAGTTCGTCGTACCGTAAGCCGCGAGTCCTCGCGTTTGCGACGAGCCCGCGACCGTGATAGCGTGGCGACGCTTCCAACGCCGTGTTCATGATTCCGGACGTGCTATGCCCGACCCTTTACTGATAGCGAAGTGCGATCACGACATCGTGGAGACGATGCGCAGAGCACAGCGCGCGGCCAGCAGCCAGCGCGGCCGATCGATTACGCGCGTCATCCTCGGTTCGCTCTTCGGCGGCCGGAAGTAGCGCGCCGTGAGCGACGCGCCGACCGACCACAACGACGATTTCGACTGGGACGCGTGGATCGCTGACCGCCGCAAACTGTTCGAAGAGCGCGTCTCGCTCAACCAACACATCGGCCTGCATTTCGAGTCCGCCGGTCCCGGCTGGTCGCGCATGAGCATGCAGCTCCGCCCGGAAGTGATGAACCCGTTCGACGCCGCGCACGGCGGATCGATTTGCGCACTCATCGACTCCGCTGCCGGCAGCGCGATCGCCGCGGCCACGCTGCCCGACGACCGCATCATGGGGACGATCGATATGCAGGTGCACTTCCTCGAACGCGCGCGGGGCACGGTGCTGATCGCCGAAGGCCGCGTCATCCGCGCCGGCGCTGCGATCGCCATCGCGCAGGTCGACGTCAAGGACGACGCCGGCCGTACCGTCGCGATGGGCACGTGTACGTTCCGCCTCGGCAAGCCGGGTAGCCAGCGGCATCGGAACGAAGACTGAACCGCAGATTTCGCAGATGGCGCAGATTGTCTGGAGGGCGAGATCGCCTCATTGCGTGCATCGCGCCATTTCGAGCACCTCACCCGGCCTTCGGCCACCCTCTCCACGATGTGGAGAGGGATTAGATGGAAGGTCTGTGCGAAAACGATGCCGCATCGTCATTGGCAGCCCCACTCAGCCCCCAAACCTATTCCGTGAAATCCGCGAAATCCCTGTTTCTCCATCGCCCCTCTGCGAAATCTGCGCAATCTGCGGTTCCCCGAAGGTCAATCCTTGACGGCGGCGGTCGATCATCTCAGCAAGCCCGATCGCTGAATGGCTACAATCGGGGCGAGGCTTACCGTGATCGAAGACAGCGTACGCGAGCTGAAAGAGATCATCGCCAGCAACGACGGCCACAACGCCGCCGACTCCCGCTTCGCGCGCGCCGTCGATGAACTCGTGAGCGCCGTTTACGACAACATCGGCGAGGTCAGCGCGCTCCCTGCTCGGACGTTCTTCGATCTGTTCGTGATCAAGGTGCTGTACGTCGGACGCCACAGCGTCGACGCTGGCGTGATCGACTACCTCGGTGCGCTGCTAGAGCAGTGCCTGCTGACGAGCGCGCTGTTTCCGTCCGATGACGACGGCGCGCCGCGACGCCTCTACTACAGCGATCTGCTCGATCCGGAGAAGCGCCCGCAGGACGTTGCGAACATCTTCGAGGCGTACCGCCAGTACGCGGACGGCGCACTGTTCCTCAGCGGCATCTTTCCATCGAGCCTGCGGCCGCCCGTGAAGAGCGCGAGCGCGTTGCGACGCCGTGCCGCGTCAGGCGTCGATGCGGCGTACTACGTCACCACCGGGAAGGCGATGTACCGGATGGCGGCGCGCGACGATCACGCCGCGTGCGCGCATCAGCCCAACACACTCTCGAAGCTCGCCGATCACTTCGAGCTATACGTCGATGCGCTGAACGAAATGAGCGAACGCTACATCACGGGCTTCGACACGCAGCTGATCGCCGACAAGATGCTCGATGGGTTCAACCGCTACCGCGAAACGCGCGACGAACGCCATCTGACGTCGGTGCGGCAGTATGCGTCGATCCTGCGGGTCGATGGCGATGCGTTTCCGCTGGCGGCGTCGTAGGATCACCGGACTACCGGATCTGTTTCGTGTAGGGGCGCACGGCTGTGCGCCCCCGTGCCACGCGGATGTTTGCAAGAACGGCGTACCTGCCCGACCGGGGCGCACAGCCGTGCGCCCCTACCGTGATCTAACGTCAGCGCGGGTTACCGCGCGATGCGGGTGATGATGCCGAGCAGCTCATCTTCGCTGTGGAAGCGGATGACGATGCTGCCGCCGGTGCGGCGCTTCTTGATCGCGACGGGCATGCCGAGCGCCTGGCGCAGCTGGTCTTCGATCGCGCTGATGTGAGGGTCGACCTTCTTGATCGAGCGCCGGGCCTTCGCCGCGGACTTCGGTTTGTGCACGGTGCGGAGCGCGCTCGCGATGTCTTCTGTTTCGCGCACGGTCATCGTGTCGGAGATGATGCGGCGCCACGCGTCGAGCCGGGTGCCGGAGTCTTCGATGCCGAGTAACGCGCGCGCGTGGCCTTCGCTGATCTGGCCGGACGCCAGGCTGGCGCGAATATCGTCTTCGAGCGCCAGCAGACGTAGCGTGTTCGCGACGGCCGTACGGCTGCGTCCAACGCGTGCGGCGATCTGTTCCTGCGTCATGCCGAAATCTTCGTTCAGGCCGCGGAACGCTTGCGCTTCCTCCAGTGGATTGAGGTCCTGCCGCTGCAAGTTTTCGACGAGCGCGATCTCGAGCATCTCTTTGCCCACGGCCTCGCGCACGACGACCGGCATGCGTTCGAGGCCGGCCATGCGCGCCGCCTGCAAGCGCCGCTCGCCGGCGATCAGCTGATACGTCATCGGGCCGAGGTCAGATGCGGATTGCGTGACGACGACCGGCTGCAAGACGC
>JANXYW010000099.1 GCA_025355835.1 Chloroflexota bacterium | reverse complement strand
TTGCCGTGCTGGCTGGGTTGGTTCTGTTGGCAACGCCGTTCGCTAGGTCGACGGCGGAGGCATCGACCGCAGAGTGGGTGACGTTCACTAACGTCTGCGCGTTCGTCACCGAGCCAAACGGCGACGTGGTGATCCACAATGGGGTTGAAACCATGTCGGTACGCTTTCACAAGGGAGCCGCCGACAAGGTCGCGTTCGGCGATGGAGCCAGCCAACCTATCGCCGACATCAACATCTTGCCGGAGCCCTGCCTCTTCGTCCCGTAACACGGGCGCTGTGACAGGGCGGAGCGGTAGCCCGCCAGAAAAGACGAAATTACAAAACAGGTACATCGCCAGATTCAAATCGCGTGACATAACTCTTGGCGATGGGGCGTTTTGCGGCTCGAGCGGTCGTTCCTGGCCGGGCCGTCGGTGCGGGCGACGAGTTCGCGAGCCGGCCCGGCCCATCTGTGAAATCGGTGCCATCTGTGGTTCCCGTCCCCCCGTCCGCGCACCAACCCCTTCCGTGAAATCCGCGTAATCCTTGTTCCCCAGCCGTCCCCTTCTGCGAAATCTGCGTAATCCGTGGTTCCCCCCGGGCCCGCTTGTCAGGTTGCGGGTGAAGTCTCTATACTGAGGGTAGCTCTGGAGATATTTTCTTTTAGGAGTCGGCGCGAGCCGGCTTTTTTGTTCGATCAGGGGCTTTTCCGGTTCAGGGACTTTTCTTATGAAGAACGAATTCATTACGGCAATCACGGCGCTGGCCGCCGAGAAGAACCTCTCGAAGGACGTGGTCCTGGAGGCGGTGGAACAGGCGCTGGCTTCGGCCTATAAGAAAGACAACCTGGCGCAATCGAATGTGCTGGTGCGCATCGATCAAGAGGATGGCGGCATCCACACCTTCACGACGATGACCGTCGTGGAGGAGATCGAGGACGAGCATATCGAGATGACGCTGGAGGCGGCGCGCGCGGTGAAGGCGGACGCGAAGCTCGGCGACGTGCTGGAGTTCTCGGCGACGCCGGCGAACGCGGGGCGCATCGCTGCGCAGACGGCGAAGCAGGTGGTGCTGCAGCGGCTGCGCGAGGCGGAGCGCGAGGTGGTGTACGAAGAGTACGCCGGCAAAGAAGGCGACATCGTCTCGGGCACCGTGCAGCGGCTCGAGGGCCGCAACGTGATCATCGATCTGGGCAAGACGGAAGCGGTGCTGCCGCCACCGGAGCAGGCGCGCACGGAGCACTATCGCACCGGGCAACGGTTGAAAGTGATGTTGCTCGAAGTGTTCAAGGCGGCGAAGGGGCCGCAGGTCGTCGTTACGCGGACGCACAAGGATCTGCTGAAGCGTTTGTTCGAGCTGGAAGTGCCGGAGATCTTCCGCGGCATCGTCGAGATCAAGTCGATCGCGCGCGAAGCGGGGTATCGATCGAAAGTGGCGGTGTGGTCGCGGCAAGAAGGCGTCGACCCGGTCGGGGCGTGCGTCGGCATGCGCGGCATCCGCATCCAGAACGTAGTGAACGAACTGGGCGGCGAGCGCATCGACGTGGTGCAGTGGGACCCAGAGCCGTCGCGATTCGTCGCGAATGCGCTGAGCCCGGCGCAGGTCGTTAGCGTGGTGACCAAGGACGACGAGAACACGGCGGAAGTCGTCGTGCCGGATCGGCAGCTGTCGCTGGCGATCGGCAAAGAAGGTCAGAACGCGCGGCTCGCAGCGAAGCTGACCGGCTGGCGCATCGACATCAAGAGCCAGACGGCGTACGAGGCGGAGTTGCTGGAGCGCGGCATCACGCCCGAGATGGCCGCCGATATGGCGCGCGAAGAAGCGCTGAAGCGGTCGAAGGCGATCGCGACGCAGGCTGCGGAGGATGCGCGCATCGCGCAGCAGACGCGGCAGCTGACGCCGGAAGAAGAGATCGCACTCGAGTACGCGCAGCGCGAAGCCGCGGCTGCGGCCGCTGGCGTCGAGGCCGAGCTGGCGCCGGCAGCAGTCGTTGCGCCGGAGCCGGTCGCGCAGGTACAGTCGCCGCCGTCCGTGGGCGGACGCCCGACCATCCGCTTCGCCGAAGAGCTTGTGCGGCAGCCGCTGGAGGCTTTGAAGCCGCCGGAGCGGCGCAAGGGCGGGCCGCCGAACAAGGCTGCGGAGCACGAGGCGGCTCGCGCCGCGGCGCTCAAGAAGAAGAAGGGCGGGGCTCGCCGCATCCTCCCCATCGACGACGAGGAAGAGGAAGACAGCGAATATCCGGACCTGATGGAGTAACATGGCTGAGGCGAAGCAAGCGCTGCGCCCAAAGCATGTGCCGCTGCGGACGTGCATCGCGTGCCGAGGCACGGAAGCGAAGCGCGGGCTGGTGCGCGTCGTGCGCACTCCTGAGGGTCGCGTCGAGCTGGATGCGACGGGCAAGAAGAACGGCCGCGGCGCCTACGTGCACGAGACTCGCGCGTGCTGGGACGAGGCGCTGAAGAAGGAACGGCTGACGCGGGCGCTGAAGGTCTCGGTACCGGCGGAGGATCTGGAGCAACTCAAAGCGCACGCGGAAGGACTCGCGGCGCAGGACTGAGGGACGTACGCCGAAGACGTGCGGTTCGGAAATGAGAGATGTGCGCTGAGGGCGTGCGCTCGAACGGGAGCATATGACGACAGACGCCGAAGTTAAGCCCGAAGCCCCAGTCGCGCCGGCCAAGATGGTCGAGATACCGCGCGTCCTCTCCGTAAAGGATCTGGGCGATCTGATGCACGTCTCGCCGGTCGAAGTGATCAAAGAGCTGATGAAGAACGGCGTCATGGCGTCGATCAATCAGGTCATCGACTTCGACACGGCGGCGATCGTTGCGACGGACATGGGGTTCGAGGCGGTCGAGACGCACGCGCAGGATCAACGCGAAGTACTGGTCGAGCGCGCGTCCGGGAAGCAGACGATCGAGGAAGACGAAACGAAGCTGCAGCCGCGGCCACCGGTCGTGACGATCATGGGTCACGTCGATCACGGCAAGACGAGCTTGCTCGACGCGATCCGCGAGACGAAGGTGACGGCTTCGGAGCACGGCGGCATCACGCAGCACATCGGTGCGTACCAGGTGCACGTCAACGATCACGACATCACCTTCCTCGATACGCCCGGTCACGAGGCGTTCACGGCCATGCGCGCGCGCGGCGCGCAGGTGACGGACGTCGCGGTGCTGGTCGTCGCCGCAGATGACGGCGTTATGCCGCAGACGAAAGAAGCGATTGACCACGCGAAAGCGGCCGGCGTGCCGATCGTGGTGGCGCTGAACAAGATCGATCTGGAGGACGCGAACCCGGATCGTGTGAAGAAGGAACTCTCGGACGCAGGCGTGGTGGTCGAGGAGTGGGGCGGTGATACGCCGATGGTGGCGGTGTCGGCGCGGTCGAAGGTGGGGCTCGACGATCTGTTGAGCAACATTCTCGTCGTGTCGGAAGTGCTGGATCTGAAGGCGAACCCGGACCGCGAGGCGATCGGCATCGTGGTGGAAGCCGAGCTGAGCAAGACGCGCGGGCCGCTGGCCACCGTGCTGGTGAAGACGGGCACGTTGCGCGATGGCGACTATGTGGTCGTGGGCGAGACGATGGGCCGCGTCAAGGCGATGCTCAACGAGCACGGCAAGCGCATCAAGTCGGCCGGTCCGTCGGCTCCGGCCGAGATCCTCGGGCTGCAATCGGTGCCGAAGGCCGGCGAGATGCTGGTCGTGATGCCGGACGAGAAGTCGGCGCGTACGACGGTCACGGAGCGCATCCGCCAACGCGAGGCAGCGGCGATGCACCAGCAGGCGCACGTCACGCTCGACACGCTGTTCGGCGAGATCAGCGCCGGCAAGCTCAAGGAACTGAACATCATCCTCAAGACGGATGTGCAGGGTTCGATCGAGCCGATCCGCTCATCGCTGGAGCGGCTGACGAACGAGCAGGTGAAGGTGAAGATCATCCACACCGGCTCGGGCGCGGTGACGGAATCCGATGTCATGCTGGCGATCGCATCGAAGGGGATCATCATCGCCTTCAACACGGGCACCGAAGGCGGCGCGGAACGCATCGCGACGACCGACAAGGTCGATATCCGCCACTACAACATCATCTACAAGATCGTTGAGGATGTCGACAAAGCGCTGACGGGCATGTTGGAGCCGACCTTCAAAGAGGTCATCACGGCGCATGCCGAGGTGCGGAAGGTGTTCCGTGTGGCGCGCAAGAACTCGATCGCTGGCGCGTACGTGCGTGATGGCACGATCGTGCGCACAGACACCGCGCGATTGCAGCGCAACGGCGCGGTCATCGCCGAGGGCAAGCTCTCGACGCTGAAGCGATTCCAGGAAGATGTGCGCGAGGTGCAGACGAACTTCGAGTGCGGCATCCAGATCGATGGTTTCGACAGCTTCGAAGAGGGCGACGTCATCGAATTCTTCCGCATCGAACGCGATACGTAACAGCGAGGAAGACGAACGCATGTGACGGCCGGTTCGCCCGGCCGTCTGTGTTTGAGCCAGATGTCCCGACGAACTGAACGCGTCAACGAAATGCTGCGTACGGAGCTCAGTGAACTCCTACGGTCGGATCTGGACGACCCGCGGATCGGCGGCATCGTGACGGTGACGCATGTCGATGTGTCGCCGGACCTGCGGCACGCGCTGGCGTACGTGAGCGTGCTGGGCACGGACGAAGAACGCACGTCGACGCTGGCGGCGCTGGATCACGCGCGTCCGTACTTGCGGCGTGAGTTGTCGCGGCGGCTGACGCTGCGCTACGCCCCCGACGTCTCGTTTCTGAGCGACACGTCGATGGCGGAGGCACAGGTGATGACGGACTTGATGCGGAAGACAGCAGAAGAACGAGGAGACACACTCTAATGGCCTGGATCGCAGGCGAACGCGTGGTCTTGCGTGCGTGGGAGCGCGAAGACGTGCAGGCGTGCTGGGAAGCATCTCAGACGGCGGACGCGCTGGGTCAGCGGCTGCGCGACTGGCACGAGCCGCCGGAATCACTGCACCAGTTGGAGCTGGAGTTCGAGAGCTGGGCCGCCGATCCGGACGCCACGGTCGTGCGGTTGATCATCGAGGCCGCGGGACGTGCCGTCGGCGATATCGACTTGTTTCACATTGACCAGCGCAACCGCAACGCGCTGATCGGTGTGGGCATCTGGCGCGCGGAGGACCGCAACGCCGGCTACGGTTCGGACGCTGTGCGCGCGATGGTGCGTTGGGGATTCCGGCACCTGAACTTGCATCGAGTCGAACTGAGCGTCGAGCCGGACAACATCGTAGCGATGCACGTGTACGAGAAGATCGGCTTCGTCTCCGAAGGCCGGCGGCGCGAGCACCACTACGACGACGGCTGCTATCGGGACGAAGAGATCATGGCCATCCTACGCCGCGAATTCGAGGCGCGGGAGCATGCCTCCGCGTAGGCGCCCTACGGCGCCGGGTCCGCGTCCGCCGAAGCCGGCGCCGGCTGTGTACTACGCGCTCGTGGTGCCGGGGTTGGAGTCGCTGGCCTCCGCCGAGCTCACCGAAGCCGGCGCGACCGTGCGCGAGACGATTTCACGCATCGATAAGCGCGACGGCATCGTCGTGTTCAACGCGCCCGATCTAGCGCCCGTACTGCGCTGCGGGCTGCTCGAGGACGTGTTCCAGATTATCTTCGATGCGCCGACGCCTGCTGCGCGTGGCGCGCCGAAGATCCTCGCGCGGGCGCTGGAGCGCGCGCCGCTCGAACGGGCGCTGCTGGCGCACAACTCCTTCCGGCCGAAGACGAAGGCGCGCACGTACAAGATTGTGGCGCGCGTCGCCGGCAAGCATCCGTTCCATCGCGACGACATTGATGCCCCGTTCATCGCGGCGATCGGCGGATTGCTGCCGCGCTGGACGGCGAGCGGCGTGGTGGCGGCGATCGAGGTGTGGGTGCATGTCGTGGGCGAGCGGACGCTGGTGGGGCTGCGGCTTTCCGGCGACGAGATGGCGCAGCGGCGATACAAGCGCGCGCATCTGCCGGCTTCGCTGAAGCCGACTGTGGCACGCGCGCTCGTGATGCTCTCGGAGCCGCGCGCCGACGACGTGTGCCTCGATCCGATGGCGGGCGCGGGCACGATTCTGCGCGAGCGCGCGGAGGCGGAGCGCACGTCACTGCTGCTCGGTGGAGATCTCGACAAGGAAGCGCTCAAGGCCGCGCGGATGAACGCCGGCAAGCAGGCGGCGCTTTCGCGTTGGGACGCGACGCGGCTGCCGTTGTCGCAGGCGAGCGTCGACGTCGTGATCACGAATCCGCCGTACGGGCGGCAGATGGGCACGATGGCCGGACTGGATCGCCTGTACGCGCGATCGCTGCGCGAGATCGCGCGCGTGCTGCGCCCGGGCGGCCGCTGCGTCTGGCTGACGGGCGAGGCGGCGGTGCTGATGCGGGCGATGCCGCCTGCCCTGCAGGTGCTCTCGAAGCATCGGATGCTGCTGCGCGGGTTGTCGGTAACGGCGTTCGTGATGGTGCGTGCGTGAACGGCTTTCTCATCGTCGACAAGCCGTCAGGCGTGACGTCGTTCTCGATGGTGTCGATGGTGCGGCGGCTGACGGGCGTGCGGCGCGTCGGACACGCCGGCACGCTCGATCCGCTGGCGTCGGGCGTGCTGCCGGTTGCGGTCGGCTACGCGACGCGCTTCATCGAGTACATGGACGATGCACTGAAGACGTACGTCGCGTCCGTTCGCTTCGGCGAGGCGACGGACACGTATGACTCGACGGGTGCTGTCACATGGAACGGCGACGCATCGGATGTGACTGCAGCGACGATAGAGGCCGCACTGGCGGAGTTTGTCGGCGAGATCGTGCAGACGCCGCCGGTGTTTAGCGCGATCAAGGTCGCGGGCAAGCCGCTGTACCAGTACGCGCGCGAGGGCGCGGAAGTGGCGGTGGCTTCACGCACGGTGTATGTCGAGCGTGCCACGTTTCACTCGTACAGCGATAGCGTTGCTGAGATCGAAGTGCGATGCGGCAAGGGGACGTACATCCGCTCGATCGCGCACGACCTGGGACTGCGGCTCGGCTGCGGCGCGCACCTGTCGGGACTGCGACGGACGAGCAGCGGCGGCTTCCACGTCACGGACGCGCGTGCACCGGAGGAGCTGACCGTGCTGGCGAGTGACGGCCGGCTCGGTGAAGCGCTTCTTGCTGCGGATCGCGCGGTGGAGCGGCGGGCGGCGGCGATTCTCGGTAGCGAACGCAGCGTCGATGTGACGTGTGGGCGCGACATCGCGTTCGAGTCGTCGAGGGCGGCGGATCTGTGCCGCGCGTACTCGGCTGAAGGTGAGTTCCTGGGGGTGTTGCGGCCTCGCGGCGACGGGCGCTGGCATCCGGAGAAGGTCGTCGGAACGGGGTAAAACGGGCGTATCCGGGGCAAATCCGCGAATCTGTCCAGATTCGCGCCAGATTCGGCCGAGATTCGCTTGACAAGCGCTGGGAGCGGTCTATTATGCGTTTGACCGCGTTCAAGTGAG
>JANXYW010000049.1 GCA_025355835.1 Chloroflexota bacterium | reverse complement strand
GGCGGATGGCGCGTCACGGGCGTCTTCGACCTTGGCGAGATGTACATCGGCGACGGCGAATACGATCTCGCGCGGCTCGGCTGCTGGTACGGGCGGAAGAGCCCCGCGATCCTCCGCGCGTTCATCGATGCATACGCGGCGGCGCGCCCGCTGCGCGACGGGTTCGCCGATCGAATCGCGCTGTACATCCTCGCCGACCGGCTGATCTTCTGGGAGTACGGCCAGCGCAACAAGATGTGGTTCCAGGATGGCGTGACGCTTCGCGCGTTCGCAGAGCCGTTCGTGCAGAGCCCGATGGTGTAGCGCGGGCTGCGCCAGCCTCACCCCGGCCTTCGGCCATCCCTCTCCACAGCGTGGAGAGGGAAGCGCTACTACGGTCGGCTCAATACATGGAGCGCCGCCGCCCCGCCTTCATCTCCCTCTCCGCCGGGCGGAGAGGGTCGGGGTGAGGTCGTCGCGACGGATCCGTGCTGAGCCCTTGCTCGAACCACCAAGATCCTTCGCTGCGCTCGAGGACGACACGTCTACTCAACCCAACAAAAACCTCCGCGCTCTCTGCGGCTCTGCGGTGAACCTCGGAGCCCAACGCGCTATGCTCGCGCCAACCTAACGCTTGTACGAGCAAAGTGCCTTATAATCCACTCCACTCAAGGATCGCGGGACTGGGTTCAGAGAGGCCCTACCTGATCGGTGCTTGGAAGGAGCTCTACTTTGGCCATGATGAACGGCGCAATCAACGGCAAGATGCTCAACGTCCGCCTCAATTCCGGCACCATTGAGACGGAACAGATTCCCGAAGAGATGTACCGCAAGTACCTCGGCGGCTACGGCATCGGCTCGCGGCTGATGTTCGACCGCATCCCCGCAGGCGCGGACCCGCTGGGTCCCGACAACGTGCTCGGACTGTTCCCGGGCCTGCTCACCGGAACGCCGTTTTTCGGCATTCGCTACCAGGCTGTCGGCAAGTCGCCGAAGACCGGCGGCTGGGGCGACGCGAACGCGGGCGGCGACTTCGGCCCATACATGAAGAACGCCGGTTGGGACGGCATCATGCTGTACGAGAAGTCCAGCAAGCCCGTCTACATCCACATCGATGACGACAAGGTCGAGATCAAAGACGCCAGCGACATCTGGGGCATGCAGGCCATCGATGTCGAGATGAAGCTCAAGGAGCGTCACGGCAAGAAGGCCAGCGTCGCATGCATCGGCCCCGCGGGCGAGAAGATGTCGCTGATGGCGGGCATCTGCAACGAGCGCGGCCGGCTCGCCGCGCGCAGCGGCCTCGGCGCCGTGATGGGTTCGAAGAACGTGAAGGCGATCGTCGTCAACGCGTCGAAGAACATCATCGGCTCCAGTCCGGAGATCATGAAACAGGTGCGCACGTCGCTCGACGAGTTCGCCAAGCCGATCACGAACTTCTTCCGCACCTACGGCACGACGGGCATCACCTTCCCATCGGCGATGTCGGGCGATGCGCCGGTGAAAAACTGGGGCGGCGTCGGCATGGTCGACTTCCCCCAGGCGAACGTTTTGACGGGCGACCAGTTCAATCTCCGAATGGACAAAAAGTACGCCTGCTGGCACTGCCCCGTCGCCTGTGGCGGCGAGTCGTACGCGTGGAACGAGCAGGAGAATCAGGCGAAGATCCGCGTCGCCAAGCGCGAAGGCGACATCGCCGAGTTGCGGACGCAACTCGCAGCAGCGGCCGACGACGCAAAGCAGCCGATCGAGGCGAACATCGCCAAGCTGGAGAACGGCAACAAGGCGGACGCCGCGATCAAGAACGACGACCGCTACCCGTACCCGCACCACACGCACCGCGCCGAGTACGAGACGACGACCGCGTTCGGCACGATGATGCTGAACAACGACCTGAACTCCCTGCAGTACGCGAACCACCTCTGCAACCAGTACGGCCTCGACACCATCGCCGCCGGCGCGACGCTTGCGTTCGCGACCGAGTGCTTCGAGAACGGTCTGATCACGAAGGAAGACACCGACGGCATCGACCTGCGCTGGGGCAACACCGACGCGATCATGGCGGCGCTGCACAAGATCGGCACGAAGGACGGCGCGTTCGGCGAGCTGTTCGGCGACGGCGTGAAGGCCGCAGCCGCGAAGATCGGCCCGAAGTCGCTGGAGTTCGCGATGGAGATCGGCGGCGAAGAGCTGCCGATGCACGACCCCAAGCTCCAGCCCGAGTACTTCACCACGTACAAGCTCGACGCCACACCCGGCCGCCACACGCAGTACGAGGCTGCGCCGCGGCCGCAGTGGAACTTCACCAAGGCGCCGCAGGATCGCAAGCAAGCGACCGACCGCGGCCAGCACCACAAGGACTCGTCGGAGTACATGCACGTCGTCAACGCAACAGGCATGTGCCAGTTCATCATGATGGGGGCGCCGAACAATCGCATCCCGGAATGGATCAACACCGAAACGGGCTGGGACACCACGCACGAGGAGATGCGCGAAGCGGGCGAGCGCATCGCGAACATGCGGATGGCGTTCAACATCCGCGAAGGCGACATCCCGACGAAGCGCCGCATCCCCGGCCGCGTCTGGGGCGCATCGCCGCTGGAGGCGGGTCCGCACAAGGATCTGCAAATGGACGTCAAGACGCTCGAGCAGGACTTCCTGGCCGCCTGCGACTGGGACGCCGCGACAGCGACGCCAAGCAAGAAGAAGCTCGAATCGCTGGGCATCGGCGACATCGCCGAAGCCATCAACGCTCGCTAGTTCGACAATTTGATTAGCGCAGAAGCAGAGGCCTCGGAAACGGGGCCTCTCTTCTTTTTTCACCACAGAGCGCACGGAGGTCACGGAGGTCTCTGTGATCTTTGATGATCCATCGCGCGGACTGGAAAGCCCGCGCGGTCTTCGCGCGAGCCTCACCCCGGCCTTCGGCCACCCCTCTCCACAGTGTGGAGAGGGAAGCGTTACTGCACTCGTCTCACAAATGGAGCGTGGGCGCCGCATCGTACGGAAACGATCGTCTTCCTCTCCGCCGGGCGGAGAGGACCAGCGCGCAGCGCGGAGGTGAGGTTCACCCGAGCCTCACCCCGGCCTTCGGCCACCCCTCTCCACGATGTGGGGAGGGAAGCGGTACGACAGTCGGCTCAAAATGGAGCGCGGGCGCCCCGCCCGTGGCGTCGGCGCACCATGCCACATCACGCGCAAACACTCGCGGAGGTGAGGTCACGGCGCACTCACCTCGTACGCTTCGAACTCCGTCACGCCGTCGTGTGTACCGAGCACGGCATGCCCGCCAGGGTAGCGATCCTCCAGCTCCGGCAGCATGTATCGATACGTCCCCAGCAGCACGAACGTCACGGGGCCGGGGCGATCGATCGTGATCGATGCGCGCGCATCGCTGAACTCGAACGAGCGATCACTGCCGCGGGCGTTGGGCGCGAGGAATCGACGCACTTCGAGCTTGAACGGGTGGCGGTCGCTGTAGAAATAGACGTAGGTGTCGTCCGGCAGCTTGCTGATGTACTCGCTGGCCGACGTGATCTCCGCGTGATACGCGAACCGCACCAGCTCCGATCGCCGCCACGTCGAGAAGTAGTCGCGCACCGTAATCGCGCTGATCATCCCCAGGATCGACATCACGGCGACCATCGCGGCCAGCCGCCACGGCGCGCGCGTTCCCCACGCCGCTCGCCAAACGGCCGCCAGCGGCAGCGCCGCGAAGAACATCACGTACGGCGCGGCGCCCAGCGGCTCGCGCGTGATCGAGCCGCGCTGCAGCACGGCCGGCAGTGGAATCACGAACAGACAACAGAACGCGGCGATCGTCATCGGATCACGCCGGCGCCGCGCCGCCATCGCCACGCCCGCGATCAGCAGCACCAACGTCGGCCAATCGAGCGCAGGGCGCTCACCGCTGGCGTCGATGTAGTCTCGCGTGCCCTGCCACGTATAGGCGTTCAGAAACGTACCAGCCTGATCGCCGATCAGCTCCAGCTTGCCGCCGATGCTCGCATCCCTGTACTCCGGCGACTGCGTGACGCTGACGTTCGCGTAGTTGTGGAAGTGGGACCAGTAGTACGAATACGGCCGCGCGACGAACACAATCATCGGCAGCGCGACGATGAGCGCGACCGCGAACAGCGCGAGCACGGAGCCACGCCACCAGCGCCATTCGTCGCCGCGGTAGCGAACGACGGAGATGATCGCCACGGCGAGCGTGAAGGCCGCCACGGCGATCGGGTAGATGTTGTAGGTGTAGACGCCGAGCCCCAGGATGCCGCCCGAGGCGATGAACCACCACCGCCGCCGCGACTTCATGCCCAGTGCGAGGCAGAGCAGCGCCGCCAACAGCACCGTGCCGTACGAGATCGACCAGTGTGCCACGCGGCTGTACAGCAGATGCCAGTACGAGATCGCGAGCAGCGCGGACGCGAAGAACGCCTCCGTGCGCGCGACGGTGACGCGGACGAGCAGGTAGAGCAATGGAATCGCCGCGAGACCGACCAGCGCCAGCGGCAGCCGCAACGCGAACGCCGTATCGCCCAGCAGCCAGATCGACGGCAGCGTCATGTACGAGTGCCCAGACGGCTGGCCGAGCGCAGCGTGTGTGTATACGCCGATCAGATGGCCATCCATGATCTTGTGCGCGTCGGTGCCCAGCTGCGCTTCGTCCGGGTTGAGGCCGTATGGAATATCGCCGAGGCGCCACAGCCGCAGCGCGCCCGCAACCACGGTGACGATCGAGATCAGCAACGCATCGAGCGTCCACGGATGTCGATCCTGAAATGCGCGGACACCGTTCGCGAAACGCATCACAGCTCGAACGTCATGCGCACGCGGGCGTTGCGCGCGGCAGCCCACGCTGCCATGCGCTGCAAATCGCCGAGCCGCGCCGCCAGGTCGGGCGCATCCTCCGTTAGCAACGCGATGCGTTCATCGGCAGATGCGAGCGCGGTCGTGACGCCGTCCAGCGTCGCAAGCAGCGGCGCCGCGTCCTGCCAGACGCGGTCCAGTTCGACCTGGTCGGCCTCGACTTCGACATCGCGATCGGCGAACGTCGTCAGCGGAACCAGATCGATCTTCAAATCGCCGCGCAACAGCAGCGCCAGCTGCGAAAGTGGGTGCAGCGATCCGTAGCGCGTCGAGAACGCGAGGGAGAGGAAATAGACGAGCACATCGCCCGGCCCACCCAACGCGATCGGGCATGGTTCTGCGGCGTCGGTCTCGAAATAGAAGCTCGGCACGCCGCATGGTAGCGGCTCGATGCGTGCAGTTGGGCGCGATAGGGCGACCGAAACGACAGGCCCGAAGCGAGCCCGCGCCAGCGCCGAATGGCACATGAGAACGGGACGATCGGACGCGCGATTCGGTGCCTCTGCCCGCATTGCCGGAGCTTCCCACGCGCGACGATCTATGTAGGCAACCACGGGAGGAGAACCACCATGGCGAACATCGATCTGGCACGAACATCGTTGGGGCGGCGGAAGTTCCTGGGACTGACGGGAGGGCTGGCAGCCGCGGGCGCCGTCGTCGCCTGCGGTCAAGGCGGCACGTACGACCCGCCGCTCGGCCCGCCGAAGAACCAGCAGGCCGCGCCCACGCCCACAGCCGCCGCCGGCTCCAGCGATCACAGCATGCCGCTGCCCTCCGCAGGAGACAGGCCCAAGGCGAGCGGCAAACTGGCCACGGTGTACGACGCAAAGCTGGCGCCCGTCGATCCGAACCCGAACAAGACGCTGGTGATCGAGGCGAAGGAAGCAACGATCGAGGTCGCGGGCGGCATCAAGATGGATGCGTGGTCGTTCGACGGCGTGGTGCCGGGCAAAGTCGTCCATCTGCGGCAGGGCGACAACGTTGACTTCACGCTGCGCAACACGTCGAAGATGGGGCACTCCATCGATTTTCACGCCGCGCAGACGCCGTGGGACATCAACTACAAGACGATCGCCCCGGGCGACGAAGTGAAGTACAAGTGGAAGGCGAACTATCCCGGCGTGTTCATGTATCACTGCGGCACGGGGCCTGTGCTCCAGCACATCAGCAACGGCATGTACGGCGCGGTCGTCGTCGATCCCGCGGAAGCATTCGAGCCGGCGCGCGAGTACGTGCTGGTGCAGAGCGAGTTCTATTTGAAACAGGCGGCCAGCGGCAACTGGGAGGGCGACCTCTCGCGCATGCTGGCGGTGCTTCCGGACTTCGTCGTCTTCAACGGCGCGGCGAACCAGTACCAACAGGCAACACTCGCTGCGGCGCCCGGCGAGCGCATTCGCCTGCACGTGATGAACGCCGGCCCGACGCTGTTCTCCGCCTTCCACGTCATCGGCGCCATCTTCGACAGGGTGTACCCGGATGGGAACCCGCAGAACGTGCTGCACGGCATCCAGACGTACACGATCCCACCCGGCGGCGGCGCAACGTTTGAACTGATCATTCCGGAAGCAGGCAAGTACCCATTCGTCACGCATAGCTTCGCGTACACCGGCCTCGGCGCGGTTGGGCTGATTGAGGTGAAGTAGGGGACGGCGCCTGACGAGGGTTCAGCATCGGGCGTCGCTATACTGGCGTATCCCACCGATGCTTCCTGAAAGGAACCCTCGTGACCATTGCATGGCAGATCTCCACGCTCGCGAACGGCCTGCGCGTCGTGACAACGCCGGTGCCGACCGCCCAGTCCGTGAGCGTTAACGTCTTCGTCGGCATCGGCTCCAGCGGCGAGCAGCGACGGACGAACGGGCTCTCGCACTACATGGAGCACATGCTCTTCAAGGGCACCGAACGCCGCGCCGATGCGATCATCATCGCCGAGGCGATCGAGGGCGCGGGCGGCGTGCTAAACGCCTACACGTCGAAAGAGCTGACCTGCTACTGGAACCAGGTGCCATTCGACAAGCTGGCGCTGGCCATGGATGTGCTGGCCGACATGTACCGAAATGCCGTGCTTGCACAAGTCGAAGTCGACCGCGAGCGCACGGTCGTGCAGCAGGAGATCCGCCGCGCCTTCGACCAGCCCGGCGCCTGGGCGTCGGAGCTGCTTTCGCACGCCACCTTCGGCGACCAGCCGATCGGCTGGCCGATCGCCGGCACCATCGAAACCGTCGAGGCGATGCAGCGCGACGATTTCACGCAGCACGTTGCGACGTACTACGTGCCTTCGAACACCGTGCTGAGCGTTGCGGGCAATACCACCCACGACGAAGTGTTGCGGCTGGCCGAGAATCTGTTCGGCGATCTGCCCGCAGCCACAGCCCCCGCGCCACCAACAGCGGTCGCGACGTTCGCGCCGGTGCGCGTGGTGGTGGAGAAGCGTGAGATCGCGCAGTGCAACATGGGCATCGCGCTCCACGCGCTGGCGCGCAAGGATCCGGATCGCTATCCACTGATGGTGCTGAACACGATCCTCGGTCGCGGCATGAGTTCGCGGCTGTTCAAGGAAGTGCGCGAACGGCGCGGGCTTGCGTACTCGGTCGGCTCCGGCGTCGGCCGCTATAACGACGTCGGCACGATGAGCATCAGCGCCGGCGTGACGCTCGAGAATCTCGAAGAAGCGACGCAGGTCATTCGCAACGAGCTGTTCCGCCTGCGGGACGAGGTGGCCGGGCCGGACGAGATCACGAAGGCGCGCGACTTCTCGACCGGCAATTTCCGCTTGGGGCTGGAATCGACCATGGCGCTGGCTCAGCGCGCTGGCGAATCGCTGCTCATGACCGGCGAGATCGAGCCAATCGAGAACGTCGTGGACTCGATCGCCGCCGTGACGCCGAACGACGTGCAGCGCGTGGCGCAGCGCCTGTTCAAACCCGGCGACTTCTCGATGGCCGTTGTAGGGCCTGGCGGCGACGCCGAGCGGCTGGCTGCCATTCTCGAAGCTGCCTGACGCACCCGCACGCGCCGCGAGCGTATGACGGCTGCTGATTTCGCAGGGAAACCTTAACCCGCGGCGGCTGACGGACGCGCTAAAGTTGTAGCGCGCGGGTTCGCGGACGGAGTTTTCTGGAGGTGCCTTGGGGATGGACGAAGTGCAAGCCGGGCCGCCGTCACGCAACGGCCGCGACCTGATCATCAACGCGCGCGACATCGTCAAGACGTACCGCACCGACGACCTCGAGGTGAAGGCGCTGCGCGGCGTCACGCTGCAGGTGCCGCGCGGACAGATGGTCGCGATCATGGGTCCATCGGGCTGCGGCAAGACGACGCTCCTCAACTGCCTCAGCGGTCTCGATACGATCAACGGCGGCGTCATCCTCATCGAAGGCGAGGACATCAACAAACTCTCTGACAACAAGCGCACGGAATTCCGGGCGACGCAGATGGGCTTCGTGTTTCAGTTCTACAACCTGCTGCCGGTGCTCAACGCGATCGAGAATGTCGAGCTGCCGCTGCTGGTATCCGGCACGAAAGCGAAAGAAGCGCGCGTGAAAGCAACCGCATCTCTCGAGACGGTCCATCTCGCGGAATGGGCGACTCACAAGCCGTCGCAGCTTTCCGGCGGCCAGCGCCAGCGCGTCACCATCGCACGGGCGCTGGTGAACAGCCCGGCGATCGTCTGGGGCGATGAACCGACGGGCGATCTCGACACGGCGAACGCCGATGAGATCATGGCGCTGATCATCGATCTCAACCGCAAGCACAACCAGACGTTCGTGATCGTAACGCACGCGCCCGAGGTCGCGGCGAAGTGCCACCGCATCGTCTTCATGAAGGACGGCGAAATCGTGCGCGAAGAAGTGCCGCAGCAGGTGCGCGCGTCATGAACGACCTATTCGGCCTCTCGATGACCTACATCATGATCGGCCTGCTGATCGTGCTCGCCGTGGCGCTTTCTACGGTCGTTTGGGTAGCGGTGCGCAACCGCGTGATGTTCTTCATCGGCGTGCGCAACATCCCACGCCGCCGTGCGCAGACGATCTTGATCATCATCGGCCTCATGCTCAGTACGCTGATTATCTCGACGGCGTTCAGCATCGGCGACACCGTCAACTACAGCATCACAAGTCAGGTCTACGACCACCTCCACAGCATCGATGAGGTCGTGCAGGTGAAGACGGGCGACAACAATGGTAACCACGACCATGGCTCGGTCGAGGCGCCCGCGCCCATTCCGGAGACGCAGGCCGCCGCGCTGGCGCAGAAGTTCCGTTCGGTGAGCGGCGTCGACGGCGTCCTGCCGTTCGTTCATAGCACTCTGCCGATGAGCAACCCGCGCGCCAGCCTGACCGAGCCGCTGAACGTGCTCGTCGGTCTCGATGCGACTGCGATGAAGGGCTTCGAAAGCGACATCGAGTCCGTCGACGGCAAGCGGCTTTCGATCGGCGATCTGGCGCCCGACGAGATCTACGTCGACAAGTCGCTCTCCGAGAAGCTCGACATCGTTGCGGGCGACAAGGTGCAAGTATTCACGAAGGATCAGCCGCACAACCTCACGGTGAAGGCCATCGTCAAGGACCGCAGGCTCACCGGCAACGCCGGACAGATATCCCGCGGCTTCGTCATGGAGCTGAAGAGCGCGCAGCAGCTGCTCGGCCGATCTGGCGAGGTCGACAAGATCGCCGTCTCGAACTCGGGCGGCGTCTACGACGGCCTGAACGACTCGAAGACCGTCACTGCGGCACTGAACAACGTGATTGGCACGGCGAAGTTCCAGGCCACCGAGACCAAACAAGATGCAGTCGACAACGCCAACACCATCTCCAGCGTTCTGACGACGTTCTTCGTCGTCCTCGGCCTGTTCGCCATCGCGTCCGGCATGATGCTTATCTTCCTCATCTTCGTCATGCTCGCCGCCGAACGCCGCGTCGAGATGGGGATGATGCGCGCCGTCGGAACGAAGCGCCTGCACCTGACGGAGATGTTTCTCGCCGAGGGCATGACGTACAACGTCCTGGCCGCGGCCGTCGGTTGCGGCCTCGGCATCGTCGTGTCGCTGGGCATGGTGCAGATCATGGCCGCGCTGTTCTCCGGCTTCGGACTCAGCATCCAGTTCCATGTCACCGCCCGCAGCCTCATCGTCTCGTACTCACTCGGCGTCGTGCTCACCTTCCTCACGGTGACGTTCTCGTCGTGGCGCATCAGCAACCTCAACATCGTCGCCGCCGTACGTGATATGGCGGAGTCGACACCCCGCCAGGTGCGCCCGTCAGTAGACGGATTCGGCAGCCTCGTCAGCTACGCCATCTGGCTGCTGTTCAAGCCGACTTCGTGGCGCACGTGGTGGACATCGATGCTCGTCTGGATCGGCGGCATCTTCTTGCTCGCCGTCTCGTCGGTCTTCTACATCGCAGGCATTTCGGTCTACGGCGGGTCGTCGGCTGGCGGTGTCGCCGCCGTCGTGCTGTTCATCGCCGGCGCGCTCGTTTCGATCTCGGCGATTGTCATCGCCTTCACGGGATTCTTTCGCATCTTCCAGCTCGGCGGCCTGTCGCTGTTGTTGGGCGCGCCGCTTCTGCTCGTCGGATTCGCTACCAGTCAAGCCTTTCCCGCCGGAGCAGGGCTCTCGCTCGAGATCGCCGGCCTGGCGTTGCTCGGGATTCAGGTCGGTGTCCCGAACCGCCTCGCCGCCACGACGGCCGGCATCGGGCTGCTGATCGCGTGGCTGCTGTTAGCAGGCGGCCAGCTCTTCCCCAACCTCAACGGCGGCATCGAGATGTTCTTCCTCAGCGGCGTCACCATGATCCTCGCGTCGACGTTCGTGCTGGTCTACAACGCGGACCTGATGCTCGGGCTCGTCACCCGCTTCGTCGGCGGCGCCTTCTCCAGCCTCGTGCCGTCCATTCGCACCGCCGTCGCATACCCGCTCGCGAACAAGTTCCGCACCGGCATGACGATCGCCATGATCTCGCTGGTGATGTTCGCCCTGGTAATGATGTCGACGATGAACTCGAACTTCAACCACATCTTCCTGGGCGATGAACCGCTCGGCGGCTACCAGATCGTCGTCACCGAAAACCCCAACAACCACATCGGCGACATTAAGCAAGCGCTCATCGACAAGGGCGGCGATTCGGCCGCCGCGGCCACCACGCTCACCGAAGTGGACGAGGTACGCCTCGCCAACAACCTTGTTGCCGAGGTGCGCAACCAGCTCCCGGCCAATCCCACGACGGACGACAAGAAGTTCCAGAAGTACACCGTCGTCGGGCCGAGCATCGGCTTCACCGAGCACAACGGCGTGAAGCTCGATGCCCGCGCCACCGGATACGGCAGCGACGCCGACGTCTGGAAGACGCTGGAGACCGACCCCAACGCCGCGATCATCGATACCAACGCGCTGGACAGCGGCGGCGGCTTCGACGGCGGCAGCGGTTTCACACTTCGGGGCGTCAAGCAAGGTGATCCGACCTTCGCACCCGCACACATTCAGGTTCGCGACGCCACCGCGCCAGACAAGATCAGAGATGTGACGATCATCGGCATTATCGGCACGAAGGCGAGCGCCCTCTACGGCGGCCTCTACCTCTCGCCCGCGACGTTCGACACCGTCTACGCGCGGCCCGAATCGAGCCTGTACGCCGTCAAGCTCGCCCCCGAAACGAACGCCGTCAACACGGCAAAGGCCATCGAACGCGTGCTCTCCAGCCGGGGCGTCCAGGCGGATTCACTGCGCAAGATCATCGACGACTTCCAGCGAACCAGCCAGGGCTTCTCGTACCTGATCCAGGGCTTCATGGGCATCGGTCTGTTCGTCGGCATCGCCGCGGTCGGCGTCGTCGCCTTCCGCACGGTCGTCGAACGCCGGCAGCAGATCGGCATGCTGCGCGCGATCGGCTACACACGGAACGCGGTCGCCATCAGCTTCTTGATGGAGTCGTCGTTCGTCGCCGCGCTCGGCATCCTCAGCGGCATCGGCCTCGGATTGCTGCTGGCGTATCAGTTACTCAGCAGCGACGACCTGGCCAAGCAAGGCATCCGCGGCTTCTATGTTCCGTGGCTGGAGATCGGCGCCATCGGCGGCTTCGCGTTCCTCGCGTCGCTGCTCATGACGATCATTCCGTCGCGTCAGGCATCCAGCATCCCCATCGCCGACGCCCTCCGCTACGAGTAGCGGCTGTTCAGTCGGCCGGATGGATGTGGATAAGGCGGTGTGCGCGATAGCGCGGGCTGACGCCGGCGCTCTGTGGTGCGATTGCGTGCCATCACAGCGCGCCTCACACTGTGAACTGTGAACTGTCCACTATTCACTGTCCACTAGTCACAACCGCGGAGCACCATGACCTACCACGACCTCCTCTACGACGTCTCCGACAACATCGCGACGATCACGCTGAATCGGCCGGAACGGCTGAACGCGATCAGCGGTGGCATGCTGGCCTCGTTCTCCGACGCGTTTCGCGATGCGGATCACGATCGCCATGTACGTGCGATCATCCTCACCGGCGCCGGTAAGGGCTTCTGCGCCGGACTCGACCTTAAAGAGCAGGGCGACGCGTCGAACCCGAACAGCGTCAACGGCTCGGGTGTCGGCAGCATGACGGCGAAGTTCGACATCGCCAACGCGCCGCCCATCGTGCTGCATCAGACGGACAAGCCCGTGATCTGCGCCCTGAACGGCGCGGCCGCCGGCTATGGGCTCGACCTCGCGCTCGGTTGCGACATCGTCATCGCCGCCGATACGGCCAAGCTCGCAGCCGTGTTCACGAAGCGCGGCGTGCTGCCGGAGAGCGGCGGCACGTGGCTGCTGCCGCGCCTGATCGGCTGGTCGAAGGCGTGCGAACTCGCGTTCACGGGCCGCACGCTGACGGCGGCTCAGGGCCAGGAGCTCGGCCTCGTCAGCCGCGTCGTGCCCGCAGCCGATCTCACGACGGAGACGCGCGCGCTTGCCGCCGAGATCTGCGCGAACGCGCCGCTCGCCGTGCAGGCGACGAAGCGCATGATGCGCCTCTCGCTCGACGAGACGTTCGAGGCGAACGTGCACCACGTCTTTCTGCAACTGCTGCCGCTCTTCCGGTCGCAGGACTTCACGGAAGGCGTGAAGGCGTTCCTCGAGAAACGCACGCCGCATTTCGAAGGGCGCTAGCAGCCCCGAGGCGTGATCAGGGCAGACACACAGGTCCGCCCTACAGTCTACGTTCGCTGACGGTCGACGGCGCTACTGATCACCCGCTGCTGCACGCTCACGAGCGCGCTCGCCCGCCATCTGGAACGAGATCGGCGACGAAGGTGGGTGGAACCGCGCCGCACGGACGTCGCGCGCCAGCCGCTCCAGCGGCGACTTCCGGAAGTACGAGCGGCCTCCAGCGACCTCGACTGCCTTCTCCACAACAGCGATCGCGTGCGATGTCACGGTCTCCTTGCAGAGAATTGAAAGCTGCAACCCCGCCTGCGGATCCGCGGGCGGCGTATCGAGTTCGCCCACGGCCTGGTCGCGGATAGAACGCGCCGTGAGAAACTCCGCCTCCATCTGCCCGATCAGCATGTTGGTCAGCGCCTCGTCGCGATTGCTGCTGTTGATGCCGGTGCCAATCGCGCGATACGCCTCCGCGCGCGCCTCCTCGGCAATGCCGAGATACACGCCCGACGCAAGCGAGAGGAACCAGCGGCCGACGTTTGCGATGGCGGGCGTGCGCGAGGGCGCGCCTGCTGGCAACCGGGCGCCGACGGCCGTCTCGGGCACGTGCAAGTCTTCGAGCACAATGTCGTGGCTTGCGGTCGCGCGCATACCGGTCGTATCCCACGTCTCGACCACCTTGAGCCCCGGCGCCTTCGAACTGGCGCCGATGATCAGCAGCTCATTCGTTTCCGTGTCGCGCGCGAAGAAGCGCAGGATGTCCATGCCGGGAGCCTGCGAGCAGAAGAACTTGCGGCCGTTCACGATGTATTCGCCGTCCCGCTTCTCGGCGGTCGTAGCCGTCGTCCAGTCGCCCGCAACGATCGCTTCCGCGCCGTTCGAGGCGATGACGATGCCCTCGTCAACGATTCGCTTCAGCAGCGGCTCGACGGGCGCCTTGTTCCGCCAGGCGTCGGCCGTGGTCCCCACCTGAAACAGGTGCATATTCACCGCCAGCGCTGTCGAGGCGCAGCCCCGAGCGAGCGCTTGCTGCGCCCGCGACATCTCGAGCAGGCCCGCGCCCAGCCCGCCGATTTCGGTCGGAACGGGGGCGCGAAGGTATCCCGCTTCCTTCATGCGTGCGTAGTTCTCGGTGGGAAATTCCCCGGCCCGATCGTACTCCGCGGCACGGCCACGGAACTCGTCTGCCAGCTGCTGCGCAATCTTCACGACATCCGACATGGTGCTTGCTCCTTGCATCAACGGTGCTTCATTCGCACTACGGGACAAGTCTCGCACGCCCGGGGCGTAACCGGCTCGTGGAACATACGGACATCTCCACGTACCACCACGTAGATCACGATCGGCGAAGGCGAGTCGCAATTCTCGGTAGATCATGGCGGTCGTGGCGCAATCATCTGCAATTCGCGCAAATCGGGCACGGCTTTACATCTCGCCCGTTGACTGTCATGCGGCAACCCGCGACGCTGAGCGCAGGAGGCAGGATGGAATATCGCGCGCTCGGACAAACAACGCTGCGCCCGTCGGTCGTGGGCTTCGGGCTCTGGACGCTCAGCACTGGCTGGTGGGGCGAATACACCGACGCCGAGGCGGTGGCGCTCCTCCGCGACGCGCGCGACTTCGGCATCAACTTCTTCGACGCCTCTGACAGCTACGGCAACGGCCGCTCCGAGCAGCAACTCGGCGAGGCCTTCGGCAACGATGCCGGCGTCATCGTCGCGACGAAGTGCGGCTACGACTTCTACACGCACGGCGACGAACGCCGCGGCCAGCGCGAGATCCCACAGGACTTCAGCCCCGCGCACATCCGCCGCGCTTGCGACGAGAGCCTGCGCCGCCTTCAGCGCGACCGTATCGACTTCTACCAGCTCCACAATCCCAAGATGGACACGATCGAGCGCGACGAAACCTTCGCCTGCCTCGACGATCTCGTACGCGAAGGCAAAATCGCCTCGTACGGCGTCGCGCTTGGTCCCGCGATCGGCTGGGAAGCGGAGGGTGTGAAAGCAGCGAGCGACCGCCGCATCGACGGCATGCAGATCATCTACAACATGCTCGAGCAAGACCCCGGCCGCGCGCAGATCGCCGCGTGTCGCGCCGCCGGAGCGAGCGCCATCGCGCGCGTCCCGCACAGTTCCGGCCTGCTCGAAGGCCACTACACCATCGACACCACATTCGCCGAGAACGATCACCGCCGCCACCGCCCGCGCGCATGGCTCGTCGACGGCCTACAAAAGGTCGAACAGCTACAGTTCCTGCTCGATGCGCGCCCTGGCGCGACGCTCGGCCAGATCGCGCTGCGCTGGATCCTTGCCGACGAGGCGCTGACGACGACGCTGCCGAACATCTACAACCGCGAGCAGCTTGCCGAGTTCGCCGGCGCGTGCGACATCGCGCCGTTGACGGCGGACGAGCTGGCGCGGGTGCAGCGACTGTACGACACGAACTTCGGCATCGCGCCGCATATCGATAACGCCCGCGCCCAAGACGCGCAGGCAACGGGAGCCGCACGATGACGATGACCGCCGGCATCGCGATGGACGAACTCGATCAGCGGCTGCTGAACGAAATGCAGGACAAGTTCCCGCTGGTGCGCGAACCATTCGCGGCGCTCGCGCTGCGTGTCGGTACGGACGAAGCGCGCGTAATCGAGCGCCTGGCTGCGATGCGCGAGTCCGGCGTCCTGCGCCAGGTGAGCCCAATCTTCGATACGAAAGCGCTCGGCTACGCGACCTCGCTCGTCGCGATGCGCATTCCAGAGGAGCAACTGGCGGCGGCGGCCGAGATCGTGAACGCGCACCCGGGCGTCAGCCACAACTACCGCCGCACGCACGAATTCAACATGTGGTTCACCATCGCCGTACCGGCGGGCGCGGACCTGCAGGCGCACGTCGATGCGCTCCATCGCGACGCCGGCGCCGTCTCGACACGCATGCTGCCGACGCTGCGGCTGTTCAAGATCGGCGTCACGCTGGACATGACCGGCCAGCGTGAGATGGATCACAAGTCGCGCCCGCAATACACACACGAACAGCGCGAAGTCGCGGCATCGAACACGCTGACGCCACGCGACATCGAGATCGTTCGCGCCGTCCAGGGCGATCTCGCGCTCGAAGCGGATCCGTTCGCCGAGCCGGCGCGCGTGCTGGGCGTCAGCGTCACTGAGCTGATCGAAGCGCTCGAAGACCTGCAGCGCCGCGGATATCTGCGGCGCTTCGCGGCGATCCTGCGCCATCGCAAAGCCGGCTTCGGCGCGAACGGCATGGCGGTGTGGAAGGTCGCCGAGGGTGACATCGCAGGGCTCGGCCAGACGATGGCCGGCTACACATCGATCAGCCACTGT
>JANXYW010000027.1 GCA_025355835.1 Chloroflexota bacterium | reverse complement strand
TGCGCCTCGTTCGTCACGCCGCCGAAAGGCGCCACGCCTGAGCAGTCCGCAGCCCTCGCTGAGCAGCACACGACGTGCATCGAAGGTCAACGCGGTTTGGCGATTGCGACGAAGCTGGACAAGAAGCAGGGGACGACGAGCGGCGTGACGGCGTGCTCGACGGGCAAACCAGGCGACAAAGAGCACGACGAGTGCCTGATCAAGGCCTCCGCGATGGCGATCACGCAGCTCGAAGGCAAAGGCAAAGAGCTAGGCGTGCTCGTGCCGTACTTTCGCAGCATGAACACTGATCTGAACTCGCCGCTTTCGATCGCGATCTGGGCGATGATCTTCATCGAGTTCTGGGGCGTTACCACGCTTGGCGTCTTCAAGTACGCGGGCAAGTTCTTCAACTTCAGCAGCCCGATCGCGTTCTTCGTGGGCTTCCTGGAATTCATCGCGGAGTTGGCGCGGCTCATCAGCTTTACCTTTCGTCTCTTCGGCAACATGCTTGCCGGCGAGATCCTGCTGCTCGTGATGACGTTCCTCATGCCGTTTCTCGTGGCGCTGCCGTTCTACGCACTGGAAGTGTTCGTCGGCTTGATTCAGGCCTTCGTCTTCGCGATGCTAACGCTCGTCTTCGGGGTGTTGGCGGTTTCGTCGCACGAAGGACACGACGACGATGAGCACGAAGGCGCGCACGGCGAGCTGTTGGCGGCGGCCGCGCACTGACACAGGGATCACTCCGCCGCTGGCGGATGGACGAAACAGGCGAACTTGCCCGTGATGACGCGGGCGCACACAGGAGGAGAAGACCTTGCTCGCGATGATTCTGCCGCTATTGGAGTTTACGGACGCTGGACTGAAGTACATCGGCGCCGGCATGGTGCTGGGCCTCGGCGGCCTCGGGCCGGCGCTTGCCATCGGCATGCTCACCGGCAAGGCCATGGAAGCGCTGGGTCGCAACCCGGAAGCGCAGCCGGTTATCCAAACCAACATGATTCTGGGCATCGCGTTCGCGGAAGCGATCGCGATTTACGCCCTGGTCGTCGCGGTGATGATCGGATTCGTGTTCTAGACGACCGAGAACCTGGAACCCAGAACCAAACCTAGGACCTAGGACCTTGGTGGCTTTTGGTCTGGCAGCCGGGTCTTCGTTGGGAGACGAACCATGATCATTCTTGGCATAGCTGACCTCGGCATTAACCTGCCGGTGCTCATTGCGCAGCTGGTGAACTTCACCATTCTGCTCGTGGTGCTGCGGCTGGTCTTGTGGGGCCCGCTGATGAAGATGCTCGACGAGCGGCGTGAGCGCATTCGCGAAAGCCTGTCCGCAGCCGACGCCGCGAAGGCGCAGGTCGCGGAGTCGGAGCGGCGCGTGCAGGAGCAGGTCGAGGCGGGCCGCCGCGATGCGCAGAACCTCATCGCGCAGGCGCAGGAGATCTCGAACCGCATCCAGGCCGACGCCCGCACGCAGGCGCAGGCCGATGCGGAAGCGACGCTCGCGCGCGCTCGCAACGAGATTCAGCTCGAACGCGATACGGCTATCGCCGACCTACGGAAGGAGTTCGCCGACCTGACGATCTCCGCTGCCGAGAAGGTGATCACGACGTCGCTCGACAAGAACGCGCACAAGCGGCTCATTGATGAGGCGCTGGCGCAGTCGAGCTTCCGGGAGAAGAACTAAGTGGCGTCAACCGTCGTCTCTGCTCGCCGTTACGCGGAAGCCGCGTTCGCCCTCGCCGTCGAGAGCGACACGCTGGACCGCTGGTCGGGCGATCTGCTGACGATGGCGAACTTCATCGCCGAGCCGGAGGTCACGGGCATCATCGCCAGCGGCCGTGTGCCGCGCGATGAGAAGATGCGGCTGCTTGAGGCTGGGCTGAAGGCGTATCTCAGTCCGCACGCGATGAACCTGGTGCGGCTGCTGGACCAGCGCGGCAAGGCAATACTGGCGCGTGAGATTCAGGTTGCGTTCCAGTCGATGGTCGACGAACGGCGCGGCATCGCGCACGCCGTCGTCACGACGGCGGTTCCGCTGGCAGACGACGAGCGTGCCGCAATCGCGACCAAGCTCTCGTCTCTGACGGGCAAACAGGTCGACGTCACCGCCGTCGTCGATCAGGCGATCCTGGGCGGCATCGTCGCCCGCATCGGCGACCAACTGGTCGATGGCAGCACGCGCTCGCGGCTGGCGGCGCTCAAGCGCAGCCTGCAGGGCGCCGCGCGGTAGGCGCGGACGATAGAAGGTCGAGGGTGGAGGATGGACTTCACCAACGAAACAACTGAGTGAAATGTAGCGTGGAGTTCAGTCCGCGCGGTGGTCGTGAACACGGAGAACGCGTCCGGCTGCGGCGGGCGCTACGAGACGAAATCGGAACGACGAGCGTGACGGACGGACTTCAGGTCCGGACCACGGACAGTACGAGGTAGACGATGGCCATTCGATCAGAAGAGATCGCCAGCATCATCAAGCAGCAGATCGAGCAGTTCGGCACCGACGTTGCATCGGTTAACGTCGGCACCGTCGTCGAGGCTGGTGACGGCATCGCGCGCGTGCACGGTCTGTCGAACGTCGCTGCGAGCGAGCTGGTGCAGTTCGCTAGCGGCGTTATGGGCCTCGCGCTGAACCTCGAAGAGGACAGCGTCGGCGTTGTCGTGCTGGGCGACTACGATGGCATCAAAGAAGGCGACGAAGTCCGCGCCACCGGCCGCATCGTTGAGGTGCCCGTCGGCGATGCGCTGCTCGGTCGCGTCGTCGATGCGCTGGGCGTGCCGGTCGACGGCAAGGGCCCCATCGCGACGACGAAGACGCGGCCGGTCGAGCGCACGGCGCCCGACGTGACGACGCGCCAATCGGTCGATACGCCGGTGCAGACCGGCATCAAGGCGATCGACGGCATGATCCCCGTCGGCCGCGGCCAGCGCGAGCTGATCATCGGCGACCGCGGCACCGGCAAGACGGCCATCGCCATTGACGCAATCATCAACCAGAAGGGCGGAGACCTCCTCTGCATCTACGTCGGCATCGGCCAGAAGGCCGCCAAGATGGCGCAGCTGATGGGCGTGTTGGAGGCGAAGGGCGCGCTCGCGCACACCGTCATCGTCACGGCATCGGCCTCCGACTCGGCCGCGCTGCAGTACCTGGCGCCGTTCGCCGGCTGCGCGATGGCGGAAGAGTGGATGGAGCAGGGCAAGGACGTCCTCATCGTGTACGACGACCTGTCGAAGCACGCGTGGGCGTACCGCCAGGTGTCGCTGTTGCTCCGCCGCCCCCCGGGCCGCGAGGCATACCCCGGAGACGTCTTCTACCTGCACAGCCGTCTGCTCGAGCGTGCGGCGAAAGTCAACAAAGAGCACGGCGGCGGATCGATCACGGCGCTACCGATCATCGAGACGCAGGCGAACGACATCTCGGCGTACATCCCGACGAACGTCATCTCGATCACCGACGGCCAGATCTTCCTCGAGAACGATCTGTTCAACGCCGGTATCCGGCCGGCCATCAACGCCGGTAACTCGGTGTCGCGCGTCGGCACCGCCGCGCAGCGCAAGGCGATGAAGCAGGTCGCGGGGCAGCTCCGCATCGACATGGCGCAGTACCGCGAGCTGCAGGCGTTCGCGCAGTTCGGCACCAGCGACCTCGACGCGGCGACACGCCGTCAGTTGGAGCGCGGCCAGCGCGCGCAAGAGATACTGAAGCAGCCGCAGTACGAGCCGCTCTCGATGGCGCAGTCGGTTGAGATCTTCTGGGCGTTGAACAACGGCTTCCTGGACGACGTGCCCGTCGAGAAGGTGCCAGCGTTCGAGGCAGCGTTCCACAAGTTCATGGAGAGCAACAAGCCCGAGATCGCCGCGAAGATCATGGACGAAAAAGCGATTTCGGACGCCATCGCCGAAACGCTGAAGCAGGCGCTGACCGATTTCAAGAACACCGTGCCTTACTAGGGACTAGTGGATAGTACGGGCACAGGTGATGGCACGTAGCGTGGACTTGAGTCCGCGCGGTGCTCGCAAAGCGAAGAACGCGCGGACTGAAGTCCACGTTACGAAATAGGACGAAGACGTCGCCACGGACGAAGTCTTGACGACCGACGACTGAAAACCGAAAACCGACGACGAGGACTGACGACCGAACATGGCGAGTATCAGACAAATCCGGCGGCGCGTGCGCTCTGTCACTTCCATCGCGAAAGTGACGAAGGCGATGGAGCTTGTCGCGGGCTCGAAGATGCGGCGATCGCAGACGCGCGCGCTGGCAGCACGCCCGTACGCCGAGAAGATGATGGAAATCCTCGGCGATCTCGCGAAGCAGCGCGGCGAAGACGACGACACGCACGCGTTCCTCACCGTCCGTCCGAACAACAACTCGATGATTCTGTTCCTCGGCCCGAATCGCGGCCTGGCTGGCGGGTTGCCTTCGAACATGAACCGCAAGGCCGCCGCGTTCGCGCTGGAGCAGGAAGCGCCGCCGAGCTTCGTGACGGTCGGGCGCAAGAGCCGCGACTTCATCACGCGCACGGGGCAGAAGCTGGTCGCCGAGTTCACGATGGCGGAGTACCCGAATCTCGCCGACACGCTGCCGATGACGAAGATTGTCATCGACGAATACGAGTCGGGCCGCGTCGATCGCGTGTTCCTGCTGTACCCGAAGTTCGTGAACACGGCCGTGCAGCTGCCAACCGTGCGGCAGATTCTGCCGATCGTGCCGCAGGACATCGCCGACAAGACGGTCGAAGACATCGACTACATCTACGAGCCGAGCGCCGAAGGCGTGCTCTCCGAGCTGCTGCCGCGCTACATCGAAATGACGATCTACCAGGCGGTGCTCGAGACCGAAGCGAGCGAGCTTTCGGCGCGCATGGTCGCGATGCGCAACGCGACCGACGCGGCGCGCGAGATGATCGACACGCTGACGCTGGTCTACAACAAGGCGCGTCAGGAACAGGTGACGAAGGAACTGCTCGACATCGTTGGTGGCGTCGAAGCGATGAAGGCGTAAGGATGGTCATCGGTCGCGAGTCGTCAGGGCCAACCGACGACTGATGACTGACGACTGAACGGGAGGCAGAACGATGACGACAGCAACAGGCGCGATGGGCAAGGTAACGCAGGTGATCGGCACCGTCGTGGACATTGAGTTCCCGGCGGGCCACCTGCCCGAGCTGTACAACGCGCTGGAGATCAGCAGCGACGGCGGCCGGATCACCGCGGAAGTCAACGCGCACCTCGGCAACAACTGGGTGCGCGCGCTCGCGATGAACTCGACGGACGGTCTGCGCCGCGGCGCAGAAGTCCGCGACACCGGCGCGCCGATCACGGTGCCGGTCGGGCCGCAAACGCTGGGTAGGCTCTTCAACGTGCTGGGCGAAGCGCTCGACAAGCGCGGCGATGTCTCGCGCGAGCACACCGCATCGATTCACCGCAAGGCGCCGGCCTTCGATGAGCAGCAGACGACGGTGCAGATCCTCGAGACCGGCCTCAAGGTCGTCGACCTGATAGCGCCGTTGGCGCGTGGCGGCAAGGTCGGCCTCTTCGGCGGCGCCGGCACCGGCAAGACCGTCACCATCAAGGAACTGATTCGCAACATCGCCGCCGAGCACTCCGGCATCTCCGTGTTCACCGGCGTCGGCGAGCGCTCGCGCGAAGGCAACGACCTCTGGGTCGAGATGGAAGAGTCGGGCGTTTTGGACAAGACGGTGCTCGTCTTCGGCCAGATGAACGAGCCGCCCGGAGTGCGCCTGCGCGTCGGCCTCACCGGCCTGACGATGGCGGAGTACTTCCGCGACGAGTCCGGGCAGGACGTGCTGCTGTTCATCGACAACATCTACCGCTACACGCTCGCCGGCATGGAAGTGTCGGCGCTGCTCGGCCGCATGCCGTCCGCCGTCGGCTACCAGCCGACGCTCGCGACAGAGATGGGTGAGCTGGAAGAACGCATCACCTCGACGAAGAAGGGTTCGATCACGTCGTTCCAGGCGATCTACGTGCCCGCCGACGACTACACCGACCCCGGCGTCGCGACCACGTTCGGTCACCTCGATGCCGTCGTCGCGCTTGACCGCAGCATTTTCGAGAAGGCGATCTTCCCCGCTGTGGATCCGCTCGCGTCGTCGTCCCGCATCCTCGACCCGAACATCGTCGGCCTGGATCACTTCGACACTGCGCGCGGTGTGCAACGGGTGCTACAGCGCTACAAGGACCTCCAGGACATCATCGCCATCCTCGGCGTCGAGGAGCTGTCGGACGAAGACAAGCAGACCGTCGGGCGCGCCCGACGCATCGAGCGCTTCCTGGGCCAGGCGATGTTCATGGGCGAAATGTTCACGGGCATCCCCGGCCAGTACGTGCCGTTGCGCGAGACCGTGCGCGGCTTCAAGGAGATCCTCGAAGGCAAGCACGACACGCTGCCCGAGCAGGCGTTCGTCAACGTAGGCTCGATCGACGACGCCGTCGCGAAGGCCGCGAAGATTGCCGAAGAGGGATAGTTCTAGGTTCATAGGTTATAGATTCATGCCGCTAACCGTCGAAATCGTCACCGTCGAGCGCAAAGTGCTGGAGGAATCCGGCATCGACGAAGTGATCGCGCCCGGCATCGATGGCCAGCTCGCCGTGCTGCCGCAGCACGCCGCCTTCATGACGATGCTCGCTCCCGGCGAGCTGATCCTCAAGAAGGGCGCGGAAGAGCACGTATTCGTCGTTACCGGCGGCTTCTTCGAAGTGCTCAAGGACAAGGTCGTCGTCCTCGCCGATGCTGCCGAGCGCGCCGACGAGATCGATGTCACGCGCGCGGAGGAGGCACGCGAGCGTGCGCGCCTTGCGATCGAGCGGCGCGAGAGCACGGAAGATCTGGCACTCGCCGCGGCCGCACTGCAGCGCGCGATGATTCGCCTCCGAATCGCCGACAATCGCCGCCGCCGCACCGGCCAGGTGCGCCGCTAGGATCGCAGCAGCAGCCGCAATTCGAGGTCAAGCGCCGCACTGAGGAAGTGCGGCGCATCTTTTTGCGTGTGGCGACGGGTTCACCGCGGATCGCGGAGCACGCGGATGTCTTGGGTGAGGTCACAGTTATCCAGAGCGCAGCGAAGGATCTTGTTCGTGCCGGCAAGATACTCGCTTTGCGTGCCGAGCGTTCGCTGACGACGGCGAGACCTCACCCCGACCCTCTCCGCCCGGCGGAGAGGGAGGATCGTGACCGCAACGGCCGGAGCTGAAGCTCCTCCGCTACGGAGAATGGTGCTGTCGCGCGCTCTACGCACTCACGAACTGGAACAACTGCCCGATATTGCCTTCGGGATCACGGAACGTTGCGATCCAGAGATCGCCCGATGGTTGCAGCGTCGGCTCTTCCATGAAGTCGGCGCCGGCGGCCTTCATGCGTGCGAAGTCGGCCTCGATGTCCGTCGTAATGAGTCCCACCATGTGACGATACGGGTCGGATGCTTTGCCGTGCACCTCGCTGTGCGTGCCGATGGCCAGCGCGGGCGTGCCGGGCGCGCCGAAGAGGACGAATGCCGGCGTATCGATCTGCACCGTGAGACCGACAACGTCGCGATAGAAGGGGAGCAGGTTCTTGAGATCGCTGCTCCATATAGTCACGCCGCCAAGCCCTGAGATCATCGAGCGTCTCCTTTGTATGTCCGTCCGCAGGCAGGATCGCCCGCGTAAGGATACGACGAACGGCACAATCGTGTCTCGACAGTCGAGCAGAAGGGTGATTCTAGTCAGGCGAAGTTACGCCCGCCGGTGAATTGCAGCGCCCTTGCCCTGGATGGCTTGCGCCGGAGCCGTCGCCGTCTCGATGTACGACGCGGCATCGATGAAGAGCTGCGACATCAGCGCAGCGCCGACCGGCATCGCACCGACGAAGAGCACGGCGATGACGGCGCCCGTGGCCGCATCGATGCCCGCAGCCGCGCCGAGCAGTGCAACGACGATCGTCGGCGAGAGCGCGACGCACCACGCGAGCAGCACGGTTCGGCCGGCACGCCGCACGAGCGCCGCGCTGGCGGTCAGCGCTTCGCGCGCCGAGACATCGTGTTCGAACAGCGCCGTGACGCAGAGACTGCGCGGGAGCGCGTATGCGCCGCTGACCAGCGCGAGTGCGAGGATGATCGCCTCCGGCGGCACCGGCCCCAGGTGCGACGAGAACGCATCGGCCGCGTACGATGCTGCGCCCAGCGCGATCGCCAATGGCAGCCACGGCCGCATGATCGCGACGATGCGCATGCCGGCCGCCGCGAACGCGCGCGAGGCGTCCGGCTGGAGCTGGCTGCTTCCGACGCCAAGCGCCGCGGCTGACGTCGCGAGCGTCACTACGGCGACGAATAGCAGCAATGGTCCGATCAGCGCGACGGCGATCGGCCCGCCGATGATGCCCGGCACGAGCACGGCCATACACGCCGCGAACGCCCCGACGAGCCCGATGAAGGCGTACTCGGAGGCATCCTGCCGCAGAATCGCGATCGCTTCTTCGATGATCTCGATCAGAGGGCGCGCAAAGACGCGTCCGGTTCGATGCTTCTTCATGTCGACGTTCACCCCCGGCGGCCGGCGCGTAGCCGATCTACCCCACTGTTCCCCGCATAGATCGTCGGATCTAACGCGAAAGTCTGGTGCGCGTTGCGGAGATTGGTTGGCGCGGGAACAAGGATTACGCGGATTTCACGGATGGTGTTGGACGGGGAACCGCAGATTGCGCAGATTTCGCAGAAGGAGGGTTGGTGCGGTCGTTGTGCGCTCACCGTAGCGTGGACTTCAGTCCGCGCACCGCTCGATTCCAAGCCGCTGCTCCGAAACGCTCCCCCTCTCCACGTCGTGGAGAGGGGTGGCCGAAGGCCGGGGTGAGGTGCTAGGCAACGACGGGTCGCTCTATCCCGAGCACCGCGCGGGCTGGAAAGCCCACGCGACGGTTGTGGCACGACGGTGGGGAACGCGGCTTCTACGATGCAAGCCGCTGCTAGTTCTCGTACGGAATCGCCATTGCAGGCGCAGGCTGGCCGAAGCGGGTCCAGAGCTTCAGCGCCTCGCGGAGGCGCTCCATGCGGTCCGGCTCGCAGTCGAAGCCTTCGAGCAGGCAGCGGTCGAGATGGAACTCCATAATGCGCGCGCCAACGAGGTCGAGGGCGCTGCGTATCGCCATCGTCTGCGTGAGCATGTCTTCGCAGTCGCGGCCCTCTTCCATCATCTTCTGGATGCCGCGCGCCTGCCCCTCGATGCGCCGCAAGCGGCCGCCGATGTCCTCTTCGAGTGTCTTTTCTGCTTTGGCGACCATGGGTATTGCTCGATTCCCGAGGCGCGGTAAAAAATACTGCTAGATACCTTGACATACCCCGTGGGGGTATACTATCCTGTCTCTATCAGGTTGTCAATCCGGCGTCGCAGCGTGGCTCCGGACATAGAGCGAAGACAGGAGAACGCTTCCACCATGGCCAAGCCCACCGAAGTCACCGACGCCAATTTCGACACCGAAGTGCTGCAGTCCGACAAGCCGGTGCTCGTCGACTTCTGGGCGCCGTGGTGCGGCCCCTGCCGCATGGTCGCCCCCATCGTCGATGAGTTGTCGGACGAGTACGACGGCCGCATCAAGTTCGTCAAACTCAACACCGACGACAACATCAAGGTCGCGTCGCAGTTCCAGATCCGCAGCATTCCGACGCTGCTGGTCTTCAAGGGCGGCGAGCCCGTCGGCCAGATCATCGGCTTCCGCCCGAAGAGCGACCTCAAGAAGCGCCTCGACGATGCGCTCCTTCCGGCGAAATAAGAGAGTTCACCGCGGAGACGCGAAGATCGCGGAGTTCTCTGAGGGGGCCGTTGGCGGCCCTCTCTTGTCGCCGGCGGACAATGTAGGACAGGCGCCCTCGCCTGTTGGACGGCTGCCCCTGCCAAGAGCAAGGCGTGGAACTGATGCCTAACACCACAAACGAATACGAGATCATCATCGTCGGCGCCGGGCCAGCGGGGCTTGCAGCCGGACTGTACGCCGCGCGCGCTCGCCGCAGCACGCTGCTGATCGAGCGGAAGGTAACGGGCGGCCAGATCGCGCTCACCGCAGACGTCGAGAACTACCCAGGCATCGACAACATCAACGGCTTCGATCTCGCGACGGCCATGCACGGGCAGGCGGCCAAATACGGCATGGAGACCGCCTACGCGGATGTAACCGCGATCGATACGCGTGCCGACGGACGCCATGTGCTGCGCACGAGCGAGGGTGACTACGTTGCGGGCGCCGTTATCCTCACAGGCGGTGCTGACTACAATCGCCTCGGTGTGCCGGGCGAAGAGCGGCTCACCGGCTTCGGCGTGTCGTACTGTGCGACGTGCGATGCGGCGTTCTTCAAGGACCAGGACGTTGCCGTGATCGGCGGCGGCGACTCGGCGATGGAAGAGGGGCTGTTCGTGACGCGCTACGTGCGCAAGGCGACCGTCGTGCATCGACGCGACACGCTGCGTGCGAGCGCGATCTTGCGTGAACGCGCGTTCGCGAACCCGAAGATCTCGTTCGTGTGGAACAGCGTCGTCGAAGAGATCATTGGCGCCGACGCTGTGACCGGCGCGCGCATCCGCAACGTCGTCACGGGAGAAACGTCGACGCTCGATGTGACCGGAGTGTTCATCTTCATTGGCGCGACGCCGAATACCGCGTATCTGCGCGACAAGCTGAAGATGGACGCCGGCGGCCACATTCTCGTCAACGATTGGATGGAGACCGACGTGCCCGGCATCTTCGCCGCCGGCGACATCCGCGCGAACTCCGCCCGCCAGGTTGTAAGCGCCGCCGGCGACGGCGCGACCGCCGCCATCCGCGCAGATCACTACATCACAGATCACTTCCCGACAGCGTCGATCGCGTAGTCGGCGCACGCCGCGGGCTGAATGCCAGCGCCCCGGTGGCGCGTCGCGCGATGTAGGACCGCCGCCCTGGGCTGTTGGACGGCTGCTCGAAATGCGCATCGAGGCCCGGGTTCGGGCGTCGACTCCGTGCGGGAAACGCGCGGACAGAAGTCCGAGCTACGATCGCGACGGTCTACCGAACGGTTAGCGCCGCACGACGCGGGCTGAATGCCCGCGCTCCGGACGAGCATGCAGCGCGCACGCGATCATCGACCGCGGCGCGGAGATCGTGCTGCGTCCGTCCGGCTTTGCCGGACGCACAGCCGGAGACGGCTATGCCACCACGGACCGCTTCTCCACGATCCCTTACGCCCGTAACCTTCGCGTCTTCGCGGTGAACCCTTTCCTGCCTCTTCGCCGCTTCCCGACCACGGGCCATCGCGCGGTTGCCCGCGGGCTGAATGCCAGCGCCCCGGTGGCGCGTCGCGCGACGTAGGACAGCCGCCCCCGGCTGTTGGACGGCTGCTCGAAATGCGCATCGAGGCCCGGGTTCGGGCGCCGACTCCGTGCGGGAAACGCGCGGACTGAAGTCCGAGCTACGATCGCGACAGTCTCCGGGCAGTTGCGCCGCACGACGCGGGCTGAATGCCCGCGCTCCGGACGAGCATTCTGCGCACGCGATCATCGACCAGGGCGCGGAGATCGTGCTGCGTGCGTCCGGCTTAGCCGGACGCACAGCCGGGGACGGCTATGCCACCACGGACCGCTTTCCACGATCCCTTACGCGCCTTCGCGGTGAACGTACGCCTCTTCTAGTCCTCCGTGCCCTCGGTGTCCTCTGTGGTGAGTCACCACTCGAAATCTCTGCGCCCTCTGCGGCTCTGCGGTGAATCCAAAGCGGGCGCGGACGATTAGGCGAACTCCCTACCAGCACTGCGCCGCGGCGGCCGATACTCCTTCGAGGGAGGGAGTACCTTGAACCAGCAACCTGCCGCTGATGGCGCCGACGGCAGTCTGATCTACCTGGTCGAAAACCTCGCGACGCTGCATGCCGCATCCGGCCTGCCGTGGATTGCCGGGCGCTTCGAGTTCCTCGGCGAGAAGGCGCTTGGCGCCGCGCTGTCGATTCTGGCGCTGCCCGACGAGACGGGCTCGTATCGCGCAGTTGCCAGCGCTTCGCCCCGCACTGCCGCCGCACGCGCTCTCTGGGAAGCGCTCGATGTCGACAACCTTCCCGCAAATACGTCGGCCGCTGCGGTCTTCGGCGAGACCGAGAGCCACGCGCGCGCCGCGCGCTACCCGCTCAGCGAACTGTTTCCGGACAGCGCACACGCCGGTACCGAAGAAGCGATCATCGCGCCGATCTCGTTCAATCGCGAGATGATCGGCGTTGGCGTCTTCGTCGTCGAACCCGGCGATATGACGGAAGCGATGGCGACGATTCTCGCCAGCCACACCGCCGTCGCCATGCACCAGCTGCGCGAGCGTGATGAGGCGCGCCGGCTGCACTCGATGGACGGCCGGCTGTGGGTGCCCGACGAGGCGTTTCTGCTAGCGCAGCTCACCCGCGAAGTCGCGCGTTCGCGCCGTTACGGCCGCGAACTCGGTCTGGCGCTGCTGCGTTTCGAGAGCGAAGGCGACGTGCGTGCGAAGTTCGGCGACTTCTACACCAACCACCTGATGCGCCGCATCGGCAGCCAGCTCTTGGCGAAGCTGCGCGACACCGACGTCGTCGGCGCGCTCGACGGCGGTTATGCCGTTATCCACACTGAGACGTCGCTAGCCGGCACGGAGGTGTCATCCGACCGCCTGCGCGATTCCGTGCTACAGATGATCGCCCAGCGCTTCCCGGAGATCATCGAGCCGCGTATCTCCGTCCGCGTTGTCGCCTATCCGGCGTCTGCAGCGACGGTCGAGGATTTGGTGCGGGTGTTGGGTGAGGATGAGGCCAGCGGCCGGGCGAAGGCCGCGGCCTGAGGGGGAGCGTGTGCCTTCGTCTCAAACGGACGGCAGGGCCGAGCCTCGGGTCGCCACCTTTGCGCTTTCGCGCAGCACTCAGGACACCCGTGCGCTAGCTCGCTCGACCGCCGCATTTGGTATCGTCGCGGCGTTGATATTCTTGGTGCTTCCGGCATTCGGTGTCAGCGACGTTAGCCAGGCAGTAACAGCCGCAGCCACAGTGCTCGTCATCTCCTTTGGCTTCCCACTCATCATGCGATCGCTTCGAAAAGCCGCCCACGGAGAGGTCCAGGTTGGCAACGATGGAATCGCGTTGGTGTTCCGACTGAGCCGCGCAGACTTTCCCTGGCGCGACATAAGTGCGGCGCGCGTTGCAACAACTGATCCGAGCGGGCCGTACGGCCTGATGATCAGGCTGACGATGGCCGCTGAGAAAGACTCCGTTGTCGAAGTGGACTTGCGGCGGCCTTATCGCATTGGTCTTCGTTCTGGAACCGATGTGGCAGGGATAAGCACGGGCTTGCATAAGATACGATTCTACGTCGATGACCCGCAGGCCCTGGTGACTGCTGCCAAGCGGCATCTCGCCGCCTAGCCGGCGCCTGCGCGTACTCACCATATTCTCAGGCCGAGTGCGTGTACCGCGTCGGTCCGGCTTCGCCGGACACACAGCCGGGACGGCTATGCCACACGCTTCGCGTCTCTCGAAACGTACTCCGTGTTCGGAGCGCGGCGTTATGCCTTCTTCCGTTCGATAGAACGCAAGGCGCTCGAAACGCTCCCTCTCCACAACTGTGGAGAGGGGTGGCCGAAGGCCGGGGTGAGGCAACAAGAAGGGGCGCCATTGGCGCCCCTTCTTTCGTGTACTCAGTCCCTAACCGCTAACCGCTAACCGCCCCTACACCTCGTCCGGTTCGGCTACGTAGCCTTTGGGTACTGCCGGCAGCGCTGGTACGTCGATTTCAATGATCTCGTCGTCGAGTAGATCGGCGGGCGTCGGCTCGTCGAGGTCGTCGACGAGGTCTTCGTCGTCATCGATCGCGATTTCGATGACGTCCTCCGGATCGTCCAGCGGAAGCGAACCGAGCAGACCGGCGATCGCGGCTTCGTCGCTGCCGAACAGTTCGTCGCCCTCTTCGATCTGGAGCGTGTCGGGGAGCGGGATCTCCTTGACGGGCGCTGGCGGCAGGTGGAACGCCGTCCGCGCCGGGATCAGCTTGCCGATGATGACGTTCTCTTTCAAGCCCATCAGCTTGTCGGTCTGACCGCTGATCGCCGCTTCCGTCAGCACGCGCGTCGTCTCCTGGAACGACGCCGCCGCCAGGAAGCTGCTGGTGCTGAGCGAGGCCTTCGTGACACCGAGCAGCACCGGCACGGCCGTTGCTGGCTCGCCACCCTCGGCCAGCACGCGCGCGTTGATGTCCTCGTACTCGAAGCGGTCGACGATGTCGTTCGGCAGCAGGTGCGTGTCGGCCGGGTTGTCCACCCGCACCTTGCGCAGCATCTGCCGCACGATCACTTCGATGTGCTTGTCGTTGATCGTCACACCCTGTGATCGGTAGACCTTCTGCACTTCCTCGACCAGGTAGAGCTGCACCGATTCCGGGCCCATGATGCGCAGGATGTCCTGCGGGTTCAGCGAGCCCTCGGTGAGCTGCTGTCCTGCCTGAATGGGGTCGCCGTTTTCGATCTTCAGCCGCGCTGCCGCCGGCACCGCGTACTCACGCTCTTCCTTCTCTTCGTACACAATCGAGATGCGGTCCTTGCCGTTGACGACGATGCGGCCGCCGATGCGTGCGACCACGTCGCCCTCAAGGATTTCGGGCGCCTCTTCGACCTTCTTCTTGCTCTTGGACTTCGCTACGGCCTTTTTCGGCTTCTCTTCGACCACCACCGCTGCCTTCGGTGCGGCCAGCTGCGGCAGGCGAGCGAGGATCGCGCCCTGCTCGATGATGTCGTCCTTCTTGACGAGCAGCTTCGCGCCCTTCGGGATGTCGTACTCGTCGCTGTACAGCTCCGAGTTCTTGATGCGGATGCGGCGCGAGTCGCCGTCCTTCAGGATTTCGCCGATGCCGTCCATTTCGGAGATGAGCGCCTGGCCCTTCGGCACCCGCGCCTCGAACAACTCTTCAACCCGGGGCAGACCGCTGGTGATGTCGACGCCGCTCGCCACACCACCGGTGTGGAACGTGCGCATCGTCAGCTGCGTACCCGGCTCGCCAATCGACTGCGCGGCGACGATGCCGACGGCCTCGCCTTCGTTGACCAGCGCTCCGCGCGCCGGACTGCGGCCGTAGCAGTAGCGGCAAATGCCGCGCTTCGCCGAGCAGGTGAGGGCCGAACGCACGTACACGCGCTCGATCTTGAGCTCCGCCAGGCGGGCGGCTCGCGCCTCGTCGATCTCTTCATTGAAGCCGGCGAGCATATCGCCCGTCTCCGGGTCTTCCAGATCCATGGCCGAATAGCGGCCGATGATCCGTTCGCTGAACGTCTCGAGAATGCCGGAGTCCGGCTGGTCCAGCCAGACGCCCATGCGCGTGCCGCAGTCCTCGACGAGGATGATCACATCCTGCGCGACATCGATGAGGCGCCGCGTCAGGTAGCCCGAGTCGGCCGTTCGGAGGGCAGTGTCGGCGAGACCCTTGCGCGCGCCGTGTGTGGAGATGAAGTACTCCAGCACGGTCAGACCCTCGCGGAAGCTCGACCGAATCGGCAGGTCGATGATGCGGCCCGACGGGTCGGTCATCAGTCCGCGCATGCCGGCCATCTGCGTGATCTGGCTGATGTTACCCTTGGCCCCCGAAACGGCCATGGTGTACACGGAGCCGTACGCGCTCAGCTGTTCCTGGATCGTCTTCTTCACGTCTTCGGTTGTCCGGCTCCACACTTCGACGGTCGCGTCGTAGCGCTCCTGCTCGGTGATGAGGCCGGTGTCGTACTCGCTATCGATCTCGCGGATGTTGTCGTCGGCCTTCTTGATGAGGCCGGCCTTCTCCGCAGGCACGCGCAGGTCGTTGACGGCGATGGTGATGCC
>JANXYW010000309.1 GCA_025355835.1 Chloroflexota bacterium | reverse complement strand
TAAGCCGCGCGTTCAGCCACCAGTTTGTGCGCCATCACATCGGCATCAGTTTCGAGCAGCAGAGCCAGCGCTACGTGGCGTTCAAGAAGGGCGAGTTTCCGTACACGATTCCGGAGACGGTGAAACGCGCCGGCATGGCCGGCAAGATGGAGGACGCGTTCGACAAGCTCGGCGACCTCTACCAGGAGATGCTTGACGCGGGCGTGCCGGCGGAGGACGCGCGGTTCCTCATCCCGAACGCCGCGAACACGAACTTCAAGATCGTCGTGAACTTTCTGGAACTGCTGCACATTTGCGACCTGCGGCTCTGTACGCGCCCGCAGTGGGAGTTCCGGCAGACGGCATCGCAGATGCGCGCGGAGATCAATCGCACGTTCCCGGAGCTGGCGAAGTACATCCAGCCGAAGTGCGGCGACAAGCGCTGGGGCTACTGCGACGAATCGCTTGAGGACTGGGCGGCGTGCCCCATCGGCAAGAAGCGACCGCACAAGAAGCAGCTGTTCGAGCTGTTCGACGCGCATCGCCGCGGTGAGCTTGCGCCGCTGGTCGACGACGACTTCCGCATCATCGAAGAAATCGGCTCGTCCGTGGCGACGGAAGGCCACAAGCGCACGCCGCCGCCCGACTTCCTGAAGGCGACGCCGCCCGTGGAACCGGATCCGGATGTGCCGTCTACGCGAGACGAAGGCTAGCGGAATGGCCGCTATTTATCTCTATCGCAGGCGCTGCACGCTACGCGACTCAAGCGATGACGTACGCCCGTACGGGATAGGCTGCTCGTCGCGGTAGACTTCCTTCCATGAAGGTTCATCTCCCTTACGGTGAAATCGGGCTCGATGTCGATGTGCCGGATACGGCTACGGTGCTGGTGCCGGAGCGCGTCGATGTGATCGCCGATCCGGACGCGGCGGTGCGTGCGGCGATCGCTGCGCCGATCGGACGGCGGCCGTTGCGGGAGATGGTGCGCACCGGGCAACGAGCGGCGATCGTCGTATCGGACGTGACGCGGCCGGTGCCGAACCAGGTGATCCTGCCGCCGATTCTTGAGACACTGGAGTCCGGTCTCCACGGCGACTCTTCGAGCGGCATCGCTCGCGACGACATCACGATCGTCGTCGGGACGGGGCTGCATCGCGTGTCGCGGCCGGACGAGCACGCGCGGTTTCTCGGCGAGGCGATCCTGTCGCGCTACCGCGTCGTCGATCACGATGCGCGCGACGCATCGACGCAGGTGTTTCTCGCGACGGGGCCACGCACGATCGGCGTCTGGCTGAATCGCGAGTACTTGAATGCGGATCTGCGCATCCTCACCGGGTTCGTCGAGCCGCATCTGTTTGCGGGATACTCCGGCGGCGGCAAGGCGGTGATGCCGGGGATCGCTGGCGCCGACGAGATTATGGCCAATCACGAAACGCGGATGATCGGCCACCCGAAGGCGACGTGGTGCACCACCGAAGGCAATCCGATCTTCGAGCAGATGCGCGACGTGGCGCTGAAGACCGACCCGTCGTTCATCGTCAACGTGACGTTGGACGAGGAGAAGCGCGTGACCGGCGTCTTCGCCGGCGAACTGCGCGCGGCGCACGACGCGGCGATCGCGCAGGCGGCGCGGCAGTCGATCCGCCCGATCCCGCACCTGTACGACATCGTCGTGGCCACGAACATGGGGTATCCCGCCGACCTCGTGCTGTATCAGGCCGTCAAGGGAATGTCGGTCGCCGCGCAGGCGTGCGCGACCGGCGGCGCGATCCTGCTCGTCGCGGAGTGCCGCGAAGGCGTCGGCGGGCCGGAGTACACCCAACTGATGCGCAGCGAAGCGTCGCCTACGGCGCTGCTCGATCGCTTTTCGCACAGCGAGCATCGCACGGTGCATGACCAGTGGCAGGTACAGGTGCAGGCGATGGTGCAGGCGCGTTGCGACGTCTGGTTGCACTCGACGCTGGACCGCGCAACCGTCGAATCGGCGCACCTGCGCTACGCGCCGGACGCGACGTCGACGCTGGCGTCGCTGATCGAAGAGAAGCGCACCGCGCTCGGCCGCGAGCCAACCGTGTGCGTGCTGCCGTACGGGCAGCTCACGGTGCCGCGCGTGGTAGCGTAGGTCGCGCCGAACACGGATTCGAACGAGAAGGGAGTCTCACA
>JANXYW010000015.1 GCA_025355835.1 Chloroflexota bacterium | reverse complement strand
GCGTCTTCATACGGCAGCAATATGATGCCCGTTGCGGTGCGCAGTGCGTCGTCGAACGCGAGCGGAGCGCCAATCGACGGGACGGTGCTGCGCTCGCACTGCTCGGCGGCTTCGACGACGATGCGGCGCCAGCGGTCGGCGCGGTTGCCTTCGGCGGAGGTTTTGACGACGGCGCGCGCTGCAACGAGTGGCGTGATCGCGGCGACGCCGATCTCGGTCGCCTTCTCCAGCAGCCACTCGAAGCGATCACCCTTCGTGATCGACTGGTAGAGATGCATGCGAAGATGCGGTTCGCGCGGGCCGGGGACGCGCTCCACGACCGCCGCCGCGATGCGCCGATCGCTTACGTCTTCGAGGCGCACGCGGACGTCTTCGCCACTGCCGTCGAACAACACGATCTCATCGCCGGCACGCATACGGAGCACCGTCGCAACGCGATGCGCGAGTGCGCCGTCGATCTCGATGCGGTCGCCGGCGAGCGTGGCGGCTTCGACGAAGAAGCGGCGGGTCATGCGCGCACCGCTTCGATGCAGCGCCAATCGCCCATCGCGCGCACAGATTCGACGCGCGCGCCGGCGCGCGCGAGCGCATCGCACGTTTCTTGCTCGCGTTCGCCAATGACGCCCGAGACGATCAGCCTGCCCGCAGGCGCGAGCGCGGCGACGAGCGGTTGCGCCAGCTCGATGATCACGCGCGCAATGATGTTCGCGACGACGACATCGAAGCCCACCGCCGAGACGTCGAACGGCCATGCGTCGCCGGCGCTGCCGACTTCCGCTCGAACGACGGTTGTGACTGCATTCGCGGCAGCGTTCTCACGTGTGACGCGGACGCAGTTCGGATCGACATCGGCAGCGTAGACTTCGTGCGCGCCGAGCTTCGCGGCGGCGATGGCGAGGATGCCGGAACCGCAGCCGACATCGACCACGCGCATGCCGGGGCGCACAGCGCGTTCCAGCGCTTCGAGGCACATGCGCGTGGTCTCGTGCTGGCCCGTGCCGAACGCCATACCCGGGTCGAGCGTCAGCACGACGTCATCGGGCTTCGCGTCGTAGGCGCGCCACGATGGTACGACGACGATGTGTTCGCCGAAGTGCTCGACGTGGAAGAACTCCTTCCACGACTCCGCCCAATCTTCTTCGGCTACCGGCCGCTGTGTAGTCCCGGCCGACAGTCCGGCGCGCGTAAACGCATCGTGCGCGGACGCGGCGAGCTGGCGACCGGCGTCGTCATCGGCGACGTAGGCGCGCACGAGCGCCGTGCCGCCGGTGCTGAGCACGGCATCGGATTCGAGATCGGCCTGCGTGAATGGCACGACGATCGACACGTCGAGGCCGGTGTGCGCGCGGAGGATCTCCGATGCGTGTTCGGCTTCAGCCGTGGGAACGGCGGCGGTGATCTCGATGTAGTTCATGCGTGCGGGCTACCCGGCGCTCGGCGCGGCGTCAGCGGACGCGTGCTGCGCCCCGCCGGGGCTCGGCGGCGCGGGGGTGCGGCCCTGCTCGATATCCCGCTGGCGCTCGTACTCGTGCCACTCCAGGATCAGTTTCTTGTGCGCGAATTCGTAGCCGACGTTGTCGCCGATCCAGCCGCCAAGGATGCCGGCGAAAACGCGGCCGCCGACCATCAGCACAAGAGTCGCGAAGCCGAGCCACCAGAGCGACTGATTGAAGACATACACAGCCACTGCGACGAGCACGATGAACAGCACCACGCCCAGGCCGAGGCCGGCGAACGCGAACGAGTTCACAATGAGGCTCTCGCGCTTGCGCATGCGACGGTAGAGCGCGCCGAACTCCATCGGGATCTTCGCGACGGGAGCGTAGTCGCTGGTGGCGGTGCCGCAATGCGGGCATTCTTCACGCTTCTTGCCGAGCGGCGTGTAGCAGTAGCCGCAGAAGCGGCCGACGTTCGGCGCTTGACCCTTGATCATCGCTGCCATCAGTTCGTCGAGGCGCTGCGAGAATACGGGGATGTCGTTTTGTTGTGCCGGCGTGTCGCTCACGATGCCACCGCCTGGCGCTGGTGCGCGCGCACGAGGTCGCGCAGTTCGATGAAGAACTTCAGCTTGTCGGCGCGCTGGTACGCGGCGGCGCGCGCGCTCGTGGAGGGCATGACGTAGACCTGCGCGTCGCCGATCGGATCCGTTTGCAGGCCGAACTGGCAGGCGTGGCCGATGAACACTTCGTAGATGCGTTTGCCGTTGAAACAGACGACTCGCGGAGCGTAGCGCTGGAGTTTTGCACGCAGCGTGACGGCGCCTGCGCGCATCTCTTCCAGCGAAAGATCGGTGATGGAGGGCGATGCGCGCTCGACGAGATTCGTCAGCCCGATGCTCCATTCGAGCACACGCTCGTCCTGCGCGAACGCCAGCGGTTCCGTGACGATGCCGGACTCGTGGAGCAGCGGCCAGAAGTGGTTGCCGGGGCCGGCGTAGTGACGGCGAGCGGCGGCCGACTTCGTGCCGGGGTTGATGCCGACGATCACGAGATCGAGGTTAGGTCGCAGGAAGTCGGGGATGATGGTCACGGTGTACAGAATATCATGCCTTCGTCGGTCGTCGGTCGTCGGTCGTCGGTCGTCGGTCGTCGGTCGTCGGTCGTCGGTCGTCGGTCGCTGGTCGCTGGTCGCTGGTCGCTGGTCGCTGGTGATTGGTGAGTGTGTGAAGCATCGGCGGGCGTTTCGCGCACCTCACCTCCGGCCTTCGGCCACCTCCTCTCCACGATGTGGAGAGGAGGATCGGGTGCGGGGTAGGTGCGTGAGGTACAGACTGCGCCGAAGTCGCGCACGACCCGCGAATGACCGACTCAGCGGTAGCAGCTCGCGGCCAGCGATAGGTGAGTGGCACAGCCGTCCCCGGCTGTGAGTCCTCCCACGCCCCAACTCCGCATTCCACGATGCCACCGCATCCAATCCTCCTCTCCACGCCGTGGAGAGGAGGTGGCCGAAGGCCGGAGGTGAGGTGCACGAAACGCTCGCCGGGGCCGCTTTACTCATCCCGCCGTTGCCGCACTCGCCTGCGCGCGACTCACAGCCGGGGACGGCTGTGCCACTCCTCTGGCCACCGACAGTCGATCGCTAACCGCTAACCGCTAACCGTTCTCTCAGTCGTCTTCCACCGGGACAACGACCGTGGCGGGATGGTGGGTGGCGAGCGGCGCGGCACCGTCGCTTTTGTTGGTGCGGTACCAGGCCAGGGCGATCGCGGCGATGAAGATGCCGAGGAACATGAACTCCACCAGCTTCACGAGCGTTTTTGTGTCGCTGAACTCGACACCGAGGGTGCCCAGCAGCACGCCGAGCATGACGAACGCGACAGCCCACACGGCACCGCCGCTGTAGTCAAGCGGCGCCCAGCGGCGGTACGGGACGCGGAACAGTCCCGCCGCGGCCGGACCGACGGCGCGCGAGTACCCGGCCCAGTGGTAGCCGAGGATGATCCAGACATGGTTCGTGTCCATCGCCTTGCGGAGGCGCTCAACGACGCCGGCGGCGGCGCCCTTCTCGATCGCCTTCGCCCAGCCCATGCGGCCGATGAAGTAACTGATCGTGTCGCCGAGAATCGTGGCGGTGATGGCGAGCGCGAAGACGTACCAGATGTTGATCGAGCCGTTTTCGGCGGAGAGGCCGGCGAGGATGAGGATGACGGATCCGGGCACGAGGAAGCCGAGGAACATCGCGTTCTCGAGAAAGACGCCGAGGAAGACGACGTAGTAACCGTAGTCGGCGAAGAGATTCTCGAGCTTGCCGAGCATCCACTGGCTGAGGCGCTGCGGCGAGCTGAGATAGTAGTTCAGCGTGCCGAACGGCGAGATGTGCGGCAGCACAAAGAACGTCAGCCCGAACGCGAGAATCAGCCAGTTCATGTTCTGTTTGAGCCAGCGAGTCACGGCGGCGGTATCGGAAGGTTCCGGAGTCTCGTCCACGTGGATCCTCGCGAGCGCGCGCCCGCCGTGTGTTCGGTCAGGGGTTGGCGGCGATGTCGATCTGCGCTGCGAGCGCGAAGTCCTTCTCGGTGACGCCGCCTTCGCTGTGTGTCGAGAGCGTCAGCTTGACGCGGTTGTACTTGATGCTGATATCGGGGTGGTGATCTGCCGCTTCCGCCAGATCGGCGACGCGATTGACGAACGCGATGGCCGCGCGGAAGTCGGCGAACGCGAACTTCCGCTCGATCTCGTCGCCGTCGCGCTCCCAGCCCTCGTGCTGGAGGAGGCGCACCTTCACTTCGTCCTTCGTCATCACGGGCATGTTTGTCCTCAGCTCTGGTCTCATTGTCCGCGAGTGCGTGTGCGCTGGCAACTGCGATTGCGCGATTTGCACAGTCTCATCGTGGGTGGCTGTCGTCAAGCAACGCCGGTAGGCTTCGACGATGGAAGAATCGCCGTTCAAGCCGCACTTCTTCGAGCGCGAGGACGACTCGCCGGATCCGTACTTCTACGCGCAGGCGCGGATGCTCGTGCACATCGACGATCACGCGATCGA
>JANXYW010000304.1 GCA_025355835.1 Chloroflexota bacterium | reverse complement strand
ATGCGCGGGATCGATATCGTCATCAACGCGGTGCAGTTCCCGGGTTCGCCGATCGAAAACCGGCGCAAGGGGTACACCTTCGAGGAAGTCGACCTGAAGGGAACGCGCAACCAGGTCGATGCGGCGAAGGCGGCGGGTGTGCGGCGCTTCGTGTATGTCAGCGGCGTCGGCGCGGCGAAGGACGCCGCGAAGCACTGGTTCCGCTACAAGTGGGAGGCGGAGGACTACGTCCAGAAGAGTGGCCTCGAGTGGGTCGTGCTGCGTCCGACGTGGGTGTTCGGCCCGGAGGACGTGTCGCTCAACCGATTCCTCGGATTCGCCAACAAGCTGCCGTTCGTGCCGATGTTCGGCAACGGCAAGCAGGACATGCAACCGGTGTTCGTCGACGACGTTGGGCGCGCGGCGGCCGATTGCGCGCTGAAGCCCGAAGCCGCGAACACCGTGTTCGAGATCGGTGGGCCTGAGGTGATGTCGATGAACGAGGTCGTCGCGGCGGCGCTGGAGGTACGGGGCAAGAAGCGCATGCTTCTGCACCAGCCCGTGTTCGTCGGCAAGACGATCGGCACGCTGAGCAGCATCCTGCCGTCACCGCCGCTGTCGGCCGACGCGATCGACTTCATCACGGAGGCGGCGGTCGCGGACAACTCGCGGCTGGTCGCCGTGATGCAGCCTCGGCTGACGTCGCTGCGCGATGGGTTGAAGACGTACATGGGGCGCTAGGCGTTTTCACCACAGAGGCACAGAGGCACAGAGGAGTTGTTGGGGCTGGGTGAGGTGCTCGGCGGCGAAACCTGGACTGTTAGGACAGGCGCCTCGCCTGTTGGACGGCTCGCCGAGTAAGAACGATGATCCGATGAGGACGCGGTGCGCCCGTTGGCGACGGCAAGATGAGTGTTCACAGCTTTCTTAGTGTCGTTGTGTTGCCTTTACTCGTGCTCGGTTGCTGGATTGTTATTTTGCTCGCGGTTTGGGGCGGGATCGATCAGGCGCCGGGACCGGTGATGGCGATCCCGCGAATTCCGGACCGGGAGCGCCATGTGTCGGCTGGCACTCAAACGATTTTTTCGTTACACTAGTCCTAATGCCATCGTCTGGACAAGCAAATGCTGCAGAACGGATTATCGCCCGCTTCGGAGGGCAGACAGCGCTTGCCAACCTGCTTGGCAAGCGGCAGTCCACGATCGAGCACTGGGCCAGCACCGGGCGGGTACCCGCGCAGTGGCACGGGCCGCTGATGTCGCTCGCCCGACAGAAAGGAATCGTCTTGGAAGCCAGAGACTTCACTGACACCCAACCCCACGAAATCGCGCCCGCCGAGGGCAAACTGGGCGTACTGCTGGTTGGACTCGGCGCCGTTGCTTCGACGCTGATTGCCGGCGTGGAGCATACGCGGCGGGGGTCGGCTTCGCCGGTCGGGTCGCTCACCCAGATGGGTACGATCCGGCTCGGTAGACGCACGGAGAACCGGATGCCGCTGATCCGTGACTTCGTGCCGCTGGCCGAGCTCGGCCAGATTGTGTTTGGGGCGTGGGATCCGCTCCCCGACAACGCCTACGAGGCCGCCGTGAAGTGCGGCGTCCTCGATCGCCACGAGCACATCGAACCGATTGCCGACTATCTGAAGACGATCGTGCCGATGCCGGCGGTGTTTGACCAGTTCTACGTGAAGCGGCTGCAGGGCACGAACGTGAAGAAGATGGGCACGAAGATGGAGGCCGCCGAGGCGCTCCGTAGTGACATCCGCGAGTTCAAGAAGACGAACGGCTGCGACCGGCTGGTAATGGTCTGGTGCGCGTCGACCGAGATCTTCCTCGAGGCGAGCGAAGTGCACGCTAACCTCGAGAACCTGGAGGCGGCGATGGAGGCCAACGATCCGCAGATCGCCCCCTCTATGCTTTACGCCTGGGCCGCGATCATGGAAGGGGTTCCCTTCGCTAACGGCGCCCCGAACCTGTGCGTAGATCTGCCCGCGATGGTGAAGCTGGCGCGCGATAAGGGCGTCCCCGTCTGTGGCAAGGACTTCAAGACGGGGCAGACGCTGATGAAGACAGTTCTGGCGCCGATGCTGAAGGCCCGCATGCTCGGCGTGAACGGCTGGTACTCGACCAACATCCTTGGCAACCGCGATGGCGAGGTGCTGGACGACCCGGAGTCCTTTAAGACGAAGGAGGAGTCGAAGCTGGGGGTGCTCGAGCACGTGCTACAGCCGGACCTCTACCCGGAGCTGTACGGCAACATCTTCCACAAGGTGCGAATCAACTACTACCCCCCGCGCGGCGACAACAAAGAGGGCTGGGACAACATCGACATCTTCGGGTGGCTCGGCTATCCGATGCAGATCAAGATCGACTTCCTCTGCCGGGACTCGATCCTGGCAGCGCCACTAGCGCTCGACCTGGCGCTCTTCCTTGACCTCGCGAAGCGTGCCGGCATGAAGGGTATCCAGGAGTGGCTGTCCTTCTATTTCAAGAGTCCGCAACATGCGCCGCAGGTCTACCCGGAGCACGACCTGTTCATCCAGCAGACGAAGCTGAAGAACACGCTCCGCTGGATGAAGGGCGAGGAGCAAATCACGCACCTGGGAGCGGAGTACTACGCGGAGGACTTCGAACTGGAGTACAGGGCGGAGTAACGACGCCCTTCGCGGATCTCCGGACGATCTCCAAGACGAACGCCGGCACGTCGCAGCTTGACTACGAACTGCCGGCGGACGACGTACACGTGGGGCCATCGGATCACCTGCCGTGGCTTCTTGACCGCAAATGGTGCTACATTCGGATGGAAGGCACGACCTTCGGCGACGTCCCGCTGAATGCGGAGGTGAAGCTGGAAGTCTGGGATAGCCCGAACTCCGCTGGTGTTGTCATCGATGCGATCCGCTGCTGCAAGATCGCGCTCGACCGTGGCATCGCCGGGCCGCTCGCCGGACCGTCGGCCTACTTCATGAAGTCACCGCCGACGCAGTACTCCGACGACGTGGCCCACGACATGGTGGAGGAGTTCATCGCGGGATGAGGTGAGGTTGCTCGACAGGACGGTCTACTGGCTCTTCCGGCTGGCGATCGTTCTGGCGCGGCCGTTGCCATTGCGACTCGGCTACTGGTTCGCCGAACGCGTGGCGTTGCTCTGCTACCTGGTGATTTTCCCCCGTCAACGTAAAGCCCTCAACGCGAACCTGGCGCACGTGCTGCGAAGCAACGACGCCAGGTTCGTCGATTCTGTAGCGCGTCGCTCGTTCCGCAATTTCGGCAAGTACGTCATCGACTTCATCCACTTCCCGGTGATCACGCGCGAAGAAGTGAAGCGTCGCCTGCAATTCGACCAGTGGGACGAATTGAACGCGTGCATGTCGTCCGGGCGCGGCGTGATCATCGCAACGATCCACTTCGGCAACTGGGATCTGGGCGCGGCGGCGCTCGCTGCCTATGGCTACCCGCTCCATGCGATCGCGGAGCGATTTGCGTATGAGCGGATGAACGAGCTCGTGCAGGGTTCGCGCGCCAAACTCGGGATGCACGTCATCGGCCACGATCGCATGGGGCCGACCGTGTTCAAAGCGCTGCGGCGCGGCGAGTGCCTGGCGATGCTCGTCGATGTCGCATCGTCGGAAGAGACGGGGCTGCGCGTGGACTTCTTCGGCGCACCCGCGCTCGTGTCGCCCGCTGCGGCGCGCATCGCCCTGCGGACGGGTGCGTGGGTCGTACCGGCCGTCGTGCTTCGTGGGCCGACGGACGACGTCGTGATCCGCGCGATCATCGACACGGGGCTGAGGGACTTCGCACCAACCGGCAACGAAGACAACGACGTGCGCGAGCTGATGCGGCTGACGATGGCATCGCTGGAGCGAACGATTCGCAAGTACCCCGACCAGTGGTTTATCTTCCGCCGGCTCTGGAACAACCCAGCCGCCGCACCGGCTTCATCGAGTGCGCTTGCGGGAGAGGCTTAAGATCTTGCGTTTCATCCCCCGCCCTAGCAAGTGGAAGTTCTACCTGATGTTCGCCGTCATACACACGATCGGCCGCATGCCGTTGAGCTGGCGCTACGGCATCTCTCGCTTCATGAGCGATCGCGTCTACAACTGGGGCCCGAACATCGGAAAGAACATCCGCAGCAATATTCGGCACGTGCTGGGGCCGGATGCTTCCGAGGAACAGATCGATCGCATTAGCCGGCAGTGTGCGCGCAACACGGGGCGATACTACGCAGACGTCGTCGGCATGCACCGCATGGACATCAAGAAGTTCTGGGACGAGGATATGACGATCGACGGCGTCCACTATCTGGACGAAGCCAAGGCGGCCGGCCGCGGCGTGATCATCGCTTCGGCGCACTACGCCAATCCGGAATTCGCCGTGCAAGGACTCGCCGCGATCGGCATCAAGGTGTTCGCGCTGGTCGAGCCGCTGGAGCCGCCGGAGCTGGGGCGGCTCATGCGTGGGCTGCGCACCGTACACGGGCACATCTACGAGCCCGTGAGCTTCGCGGCAATCAGAGATGCGCTAACGTGGCTGCGAAATGCTGGCGTCCTGGCGATCCTCGTCGATCGCGACATCCAAAAGCGCGGCGTCGTGCTGGATTTCTGCGGCGCGCCCGCGCGCTTTCCGACAGGCGCGGTAGATCTTGCGATGCGCACGAACGCAATGCTGCTGCCCGGGTGGGTGCGCCGCACCGGTGGCTTCAAGATGTACACACGGCTTGGCCCGCCGCTCGAAATGATCCGCACGGGCGACCGCGAGGCGGATCTTCGGACGAACACGGCGGCGCTATTGGCGTTGTTCGAGAAGCATCTGAAAGAGGATCCCGGCCAGTGGAGCGTGCTCGACCGCATCTGGCCTGACGACCTACAGCCGAAGACCGCGGCATCGGTACGATCCCCTGCTGCGCCGAAGTAGCGGCTGATACCGCGCTACAATGGCCGCAATCGCCGGCGAGCAGTCACGTGGTTACAGCGAACGGGAGCGCGCACTCGACGTGCGCGAAACATCGAACTTGGGCAGAGCTGACATTCATATACACACGCGCCACGGGGACGGGATGGCGACGGTTCCTGAACTGCTCGAATACGTCGAGCAGTTCAACGATCTCGACGTCATCGCCGTCACGGAGCACGACACGCTGCGCGCGGCCGACGAGGCGCGCGAGATCCACGCGCGACGCAATCACCGCTTCGATCTGATCTGCGGCATGGAGGTGACGACGCTCGACGGCCACCTGCTGGCGCTGTTCATCGACGAGCCCGTCGCGAGCTTTCGCCGCATGGAGGAGACGCTGGCGGCGATCCACGCGCAAGGCGGTCTCGCGATCGTGCCGCATCCACTGTCATGGCTGACGCGCAGTGTCGGCGTGCGCGTCTTCGAGCGCATCGCCGCTGTCGGGAATGACGGCGTGCACTTCGACGGCATCGAGGAGTACAATCTCAGCCCGGCAGGGCGCGTCACCTCCGCGAAGGCGCGGCAGCTCAATCGCGACCGCCTCGGGCTGGCGGCGCTGGGCAGCAGCGATGCACACTTTCTGCAATCGATCGGAAGTGCGTACACGCTGTTCGATGGCACATCGGCTGCGGACCTGCGGCGCGCGATCGAGGAGAAACGAACATCAGGCGCCGAGGGGCGAGCACCACGTTTGTCCGAGCTGGGGTATCGAAACGTCGCGCTGCAGCAGTGGCGCGGAATGATGGCGACGCCGCGCAGTATGGGTTGGGCGCCTACGATCCGCAGCTTCATCGTGAGCCACGCGCGGCAGAAGCCAACCCCCGCGCCGCCTCGACCTGAGGGCGAGCAGCGATGAAGATCGCGATCGTCTCGCCGTACGACTGGGCGGTTTCGGGCGGGGTCAACAACCATATCTCGCATCTGGCCGAGCAATTCGTCCAGCTCGGCCATGAGCCGCACATCATCGCACCCGGCGTGAAGCAGGTGGCGGACGGGCCGTGCCCGATCACGATCATCGGGCGACCGATCCCGCTTCCCGTCAGCGGATCCGTCGCACGGATCACGCTATCGCTGCGCACTGCGGGCAAGACGAAGCGAGTGTTGGAAGAGACGGACTTCGACATCGTGCACGTCCACGAGCCCTTCATGCCGCAGCTGCCGATCCAGTTTCTGCGCTACTCGACGACGATCAACGTCGGCACGTGGCACGCCGCGCGCGACTCGAACCTTGTGTACGTGTACGGGCGGCGGCTGATCAAGCGCTGGCAGCGCAAACTCGACGGCAAGATCGCCGTCTCGGCGGCGGCGGTGAAGCACATCGAGAAATACTTCCCCGGCTACTACAACATCATCCCCAACGGCGTGGACATCGAGCATTTTGAACGCGAAGTCGCGCCGCTGCCGGAGTTCATGGACGGCAAACGCACCGTGCTGTTCGTCGGGCGTCCGGAGAAGCGTAAGGGGCTGAAGTTCCTCATCCGCGCCTTCGTCGGTGTGCAGCGCGCGATCCCGAACAGCAGGCTGATCGTCGTGGGCGCGGGCGAGTTCGGCCGCTACGAGAACGCGGTGCGCAAAGCGAAACTGCACGATGTCGTATTCCGCAGCTACGTGCCATTCGACGAACTGCCGCGATACCACAAGAGCGCGCACGTCTTCTGCGCGCCGAACACCGGCTTCGAGAGCCAGGGCATCGTGCTGCTCGAGGCAATGGCGGCAGGGCTGCCGATCGTTGCGTCGAACATCGACGGCTTTGCGGGCGTGCTGACACATGGAGTCGAAGGTCTGCTCGTGCGCCCCGAAGATCCGCAGGCGCTGGCCGATGCGCTGATCGACGTGCTCGGCGATCCGTCGCGCGGCGAGGCGATGGCCGCGCGCGGCCGGGAGCGCTGCCAGCATTTCAGCTGGGACCGCGTCGGCCAGCAGGTGCTGTCGTACTACGAACGGCTGATCTACGAGCGGCGGTTGGCAGAGCGCGGCGGTGCGGCGGGCGAGATATAGGCGTGAGGGACGCGCGAAGCCGGGAGAACGTGTCGCCAACACACGTTTAGCGCCGCACGAGGGCACGCCACCGCGTGCCCTACGGTTTTCGGGCGGGATTCTCTTCGTCTTCCGACCAGAGGCGCGGGTTCGCGATGATGTACTCGCGCGTGCGGCGCAACTCTTCGTCGTTGCGAATGATGCGCTCGTAGAAGCCACGCTGCCATACGGTTTGATCTGCGGTGCCCGTCAGCTCGCGTGCATGTGTTGTGACGCGTCCTTTGAAGTTGTTGAGAATCGTCGACAGCGATTTTGAGACGGGCTTACCGAACGCTCGCAATGTAGGGGCACGCGGTGGCGTGCCCTCGGTGGGCACATCCGTCGCGACCTTGATCCACACGATGCCGTGCAAGTGATTGGGCATCACGACCAACTCGTCGAGCGCCACGCCGTCTCGGATCTCGGCGGTCCTTCGCCACTCGGTCTCGACGACTTCGCCAAGTGCGCTGAGCGTGCATGTGTTGTCGCCGACTTCGCCGAAGACGCAGGCGCGGTTCGCCGCCACGATCGTCACGAAGTACCCGCCAGCGGATGCGTAGTCGAACGCCGGAAGTCGGATCGAGTGGCGACGGCCGATTGCTTTGCGATCCGGATCGATCATTCATCTCCGCACGGGCACGCCACCGCGTGCCCCTACAAACGATGCATCTGCTCCAATCGAGCGCACGTCCCCGCGTGCCCCTACAAACGATGCATCTGCTTCACACGCGGGCACGCCACCGCGTGCCCCTACGAACGATGCATCTGCTCCGATCGAGCGCACGTCCCCGCGTGCCCCTACAAACGATGCATCTGCTTCACACGCGGACACGCCACCGCGTGCCCCTACAAAACGTTGCATCTGCTCCGATCGAGCGCACGTCCCCGCGTGCCCCTACAAACGATGCATCTGCTTCGCACGCGGGCACGCCACCGCGTGCCCCTACACCGCTGGCACCGCTACATCCCCACACTCGCCGCGTCCAACGCTTCGACCTCCGCGGCCGATAACCGCAGATCCGACGCAGGCAACAGCGCCGCTAGCTGCTCGATGCTGTTGGCACCGATGATCGGGCCAGTGATCGCGGGGCGGGTCATTTGCCATGCTAGAGCCACTGCGGGGACGGTGGTGTTGTGTGCGCTGGCGACCGTGTCGAGGACTTCGATGGCGCGGAAGCCGGCGTCAGTCATGTATTCCTTGACGCGACCGGCGCGCTGGCTGTCGGGCATCGGCTGGCCTTTGCGGTACTTGCCGCTGAGGAAGCCGCCGGCGAGCGGGCTGTACGGGATGACGCCGATGCCCGCGCTTACGCAGAGGGCGGCCAGGTCGGCTTCGTATTCCTTGCGGTGGACGAGGTTGTGGTGCGGTTGCAGCGTCGCGAACCGCGGGAGCTTCTTGTCGTCTGCGGCCTTCAGCGCGGCGCCGAGCTGCGCAGCGCTGTAGTTCGATGCGCCGATGTGGCGGATCTTCCCGGCTTTGATCAGTTCATCGAAGATCGTGAGCGTTTCTTCGATCGGTGTCTTCTCGTCGGGCCAGTGACACTGGTAGAGATCGATCGTTTCGACCTGAAGGCGGCGCAGGCTGTCCTCGACGGCGCGGGTGATGTGGGTGCGGCTGAGGCCCTCGCCGTCATCGCCTTTCCACATGGTGCCGCGCACCTTCGTGGCGAGGATGATCGAAGCGCGATTGCCGCGCGCCTTCATCCAGCGGCCGATGATCTCCTCTGACACACCGCCGGAGTTGCCGGGAGTCCAGTTGCTGTAGATGTCTGCGGTGTCGATGAAGTTGCCGCCCTCAGCGACAAACGCGTCCATCACGGCGAACGACGCAGCTTCGTCGGCGGTCCAGCCGAACTGCATCGTGCCCAGGCAGAGATTCGAAACGGTGATGCCGGTGGTTCCGAGTTGTGTAGTGTTCATGCGCTCAGGCTACCGCGCCGCGCGGGCCGGAGCACAGTCGCAGCTATCGCGCGCCGTGCGCGCTCGATACGCTGCGCAACGTGACCGACTCGGCCGCCGAAGACTATCGCCTGCTGCACGCCGCCGCATACATGGCGATGTTCTGCGTGGGACTGTACGCGGCAGCATTCGGGCCATCGCTGCCGTTCATCGCCGACGATCTCGGTGTTTCTCTGGGCACCGTCGGGCTGATCCTCACCGCTCTTTTCGTCGGCTCGATCTCCGCTTCGGCACTGGTGGCCGTGAAGCTCCACGGCCGCGATACGCGGGCGCTGTGCGTCGCCGGGCTGGCGTGCGCGACGACGGGACTGCTGCTGATCGCGTTTGCGCCGTCGTGGCCGGTGGCGTTAGCCGGGTGCGTCATTCTCGGTACGGGCGATGGGTTGATGGTCGCGGCGACGCACATCATGATGCCGTTGACATCCGACGACGCTGCGAGCGGCATCAACCACATCAACCTGGCGTTCGCATTCGGTGCGACGTGCGGGCCAATCTGGGCGGGCGCGGTGCTGGCAACGAGCGGCGAACGCTGGATCGTCTACTCGGGCATCGCCTGCGTGACGCTTGCGGCGCTGGTGCTCACGGCGATCGCCGACGCCACGGTTCATCATCCGATTGCCGCACCGGACGAGGACTTTCGGCTGCCGGGGAATCCCACGGCGTGGATCATGGGCGGCGTGCTGTTCCTGTATGTCGGAGCGGAGTTCGGCCTGGGATCGTGGGTGTCGTCGTACACGAGGGAGACAGCGCACGCAGGCGTGTTCGTCAGCGCGCTACTGGCGGCGGCGTACTGGGCGGCGTTGGCGCTGGGGCGAATCGTCAGCGGCGTCTACTTTTCGCGCCGCGGCGATGCGAGCAGGCTGTTGATTGCGGCCATCGCGGGCGGCGGCATCGCCGCGCTTGTGTTGTCGCTTTCGTCCGGGAACATCGCGATCGCGGGCGCGTCGGTGTTTTGTGCGGGGCTCTGCTTCGGGCCGATCTGGCCGGCGACGATCGCTATCGTCACCGAGGCAGCGGCGAGCGATGCGACGGCGGCGACAGTCACGATTGGAAACGCGGGTGGGCTGGCGATCCCGTGGCTGCAGGGCAAGGTGCTCGTCGGCGCGGGGCCGAGCCAGGGCGTTGCCGTCACGGCGGCGCTGTGCGGACTGATGTTCGTGGTGGTTGCCGCGTTTCGTGTTCGCCGATCCAGCGATACTTCGCGTCCTTGAGCGAAGCGCTGCCTTCACGGATAGTCTTCGTGCGGAACGCTCCGACGCGCGCCGTATCAGTCATCCGCCGTGAACGGAGAGCACATGCCCGAGATCACGCATCGCACGATCAAGACGAATGGCATCAATCTGCACATCGCCGAGGCCGGCGAGGGGCCGTTGGTGCTGCTGCTGCACGGGTGGCCGGAGTCGTGGTACTCCTGGCGCCACCAGCTACCCGCTCTCGCCGCGGCTGGCTATCACGCCGTCGCGCCAGATGTGCGCGGTTACGGCCAGAGCGACAAGCCGGAGGCGATCGAGGCGTACAGCATGAAGAACATGCTGGCCGACTACCTCGGCATTCTGGACGCGCTCGGCGAGAAGACTGCCGTTGTCGTGGGGCACGACTGGGGCGCGCCTATGGCCTGGGACGGCGCCGCGCTGCATCCGGATCGCTACCGCGCCGTCGTCGGCATGAGCGTGCCGCATCTCGGGCGGGCGCCGATGCTGCCGACGCAACTCTTCAAAACGGCGTTCGGCGAGAACTGGTTCTACATCCTCTATTTCCAGAAGGCGGGTGTCGCCGAGGCCGAATTCGAAGCGGACATCCCGAGGACGATGCGCACGATCCTCGCCGGCGTTCCGGGGTTCGACACGGCGGCGCAGGCGCTCGCGCAGAAGAAGAAAGGCGATGCGTTTCTCACCGGCATCGCCGCGCCGGAGAAACTGCCCGACTGGCTGAGTGAGGCCGATGTCGCGTTCTTCGCGGACGAGTTCAAGCGCAGCGGGTTCCGCGGCGGGCTCAACCGGTATCGCAACATGGACCGCGATTGGGAGGAGCTGCCGGAGTTGGCGACGGCGAAGATCGAGCAGCCGGCGCTGTTCATCACTGGCGAGAACGATCCGGTGCGCGCGTTCGCGCCCGCGGACGGTATGAAGCCGCTCGTTCCCGGCTTGAAGGACATGATCGTGTTGCCCGGCGCGGGCCACTGGATACAGCAGGAGCGCGCCGCCGACGTGAACACGGCGCTGATCGCGTTCCTAAAGGAGGTGCCCGCATGACGGACATCACGCACCGCAAGATCGCGACGAACGGCATCAATTTGCACATCGCCGAGGCGGGTGAAGGACCGCTGGTGCTGATGGTGCATGGCTTTCCCGAATCGTGGTACTCGTGGCGGCATCAATTGCCAGCGCTGGCCGCGGCGGGCTATCACGCCGTCGCGCCCGATGTGCGCGGCTACGGCGAAAGCGACAAGCCGGACGCCATCGAGGCGTACAGCATGACGGAGATGGTGGCGGACTACGTCGGCATCCTCGATGCGCTGGGCGAAGAGAAGGCAGTGATCGTCGGGCACGATTGGGGCGCGCCGATGGCGTGGACGAGCGCCGTCCTGCATCCGGAGCGCTATCGCGCCGTGGTGGGGATGAGCGTACCGTTCTCGCCGCGATCGGCCGCGCCGCCGGTGCAGATGATGCGCCAGATGTTCGCCGAGACGTTCTTCTACATCGTGTACTTCCAAGATCCCGGCGTCGCCGAGAAGGAGCTGGAGGCCGACCCTCGACGGTCGCTGCGGCTCATTCTGTACAGCGCTTCCGGCGACGCACCGCTCGCGCCGGGCTTCGCAGGAAAAGCGAAGGGCCTGGGACTGCTGGACGGCATGAACGATCCTGCGGTGCTGCCGTCGTGGCTCACCGAGGCCGACATCGACTACTACGGCGGCGAGTTCGCGGGAAGCGGCTTTCGCGGCGGCATCAATCGCTACCGGAACATGGATCGCGACTGGCACGAACTTCCACAGCTTGCGGGTGCGCGGATCACGCAGCCGGCGCTGTTCGTGTATGGCAGCAAGGACGGTGTCGTTGCGATGAATCCGGCGAGCATCGATACGATGCGGCAGCAGTGCGACGATCTGCGCAACGTCGTCGTGCTGCCGGACGCCGGACACTGGACGCAGCAGGAGCGGCCGGCCGAGACGAACGCCGCGCTCATCGAATTTCTGAAAGGACTGTAGCCATGCGCATCGGACTAGGGCACGGAGACGACGGATCGCAGACGCTGGAGCAGCAGATCCAGCAAGTGGTCGACGAAGAGAACGACGGCTTCGAGATGGCGTGGTTCAGCCAGATCATGGGCGGCGACACGCTCACGATCATCGCGCTCGCGGGCCAGCGCACGTCGAAGATCGCATTTGGCACGGCGGTGATCCCGACGTACCCGCGCCACCCATTCACCATGGCGCAGCAGGCGCTCACGGTGCAGGCGGCCACGAGCGGGCGGCTCACGCTGGGCATTGGTCCATCGCATGGCATCGTGATCGAGAACATGTGGGGCATGTCGTACGAAAAGCCGGCGCGCCATATCCACGAGTACTTGTCCGTGCTGCTCCCGCTGCTGAACGAACGGAAGGTCGCCTTCAACGGCGAGACGTATCGCGTCAACGGCGCGATCGGGACGAAGGTTGATACGGCGCCGTCCGTGATCATCTCCGCGCTCGCGCCGATGATGCTGAAGATCGCCGGCAGCATGACGGACGGCACCGTCCTCTGGATGACGGGGCCGAAGACGATCGAGACGCACGTCGTTCCGGGCATCACGGCCGCAGCAAAAGAGGCCGGTCGGCCGGCGCCGCGCGTCGTCGCGAGCTTTCCGATCTGCGTGACGGAGGACGTCGCCGGCGCCCGGGAGATATGTGCGAAGTTCTTCGCCATGTATGGCCAACTCCCCAACTACAGGCGCATGCTGGACAAAGAGGGAGCGGCGGGGCCTGCCGACGTCGCCATCGTCGGCAACGAGGCGCAGGTCGAACAGCAGATCCGGGCCATCGCGAGCGCGGGCGCGACAGACTTCCTGGCGTCGTCCTTCCCCGTCGGGGCCGACATGGGCGCATCGATGACGCGAACACGCAACCTGCTGAAGAGCCTCATCGGCAAGGTCTAGCGCTCGTGCCTGGTACCGTATATAGTACTATTCTGGGCTTTCGTTGACACAGTTCGAGAAGCTCGCACTACGGCTCGCCAACGAGAGCACCGGCTCCGCGCTCGCGGATGTCGAACGCCTGCTCGCAGGCCACGGTTGGCAGCGGAGACAGGGGAAGGGCAGCCACCTTGTATTCAGGAAGCCCGGGTTGCGTCCAATCACCATCGCGACGCTTCACGGACGCCGCGTGAAACGTGTGTATGTAGTCGACGTGCTGAGACGGCTGGGAGTCCAGGAGTAACACCGTGCCACGCAAGAAGCTCGCGTACTATCTTGGACTCAAGTATCCGTTCCGCGTGCGAGTCGATCCTCAGGACGGCTTCTTTGTCGACTTCCCGGACTTACCCGGCTGCATGACAGATGCGGACGATATCGCCGATCTTCCTGCACGGATCGAAGAAGCGCGCGCTCTGTGGATCGAGTCAGAATACGAAGTCGGCGCGGACATCCCGATCCCGACGCTGATGGATGTCGATGTGTACAGCGGAAAGTTCAACGTCCGCCTGGCGCGGTCGCTCCACGAGGCGTTGTCGGAAGCGTCCGAGGCGGCCGGCGTGAGCCTCAACCAGTACGTCGCAACGCTGCTTGCTCGCGGTGACGCGCAGGCGCGGCTGGAGCGCCGCATCGACGATCTGGTCGACGCACTGCGATCGGAAGGTATCGCCCTGTCTGGTCATGCGCGCGTTGCTGATACGCGGGAGACATATCGCGCAGGTGGGGACGGCGTCGAAAAGCCGAAGCGGCGGCGCAAGCCCGCCTGAGTTGAGCGCCGCGCGACATCGAAGGGATGTGGAAGCATGACGACCGCAATCACGAACGCGACGCTGATCGACGGCAGCGGCGCGGATCCCGCCCACAATGCGACAATTGTCATCGACGACGAGCGGATCACGCAGGTCGGTGCGAACGTCGCCGTGCCGACGGGGGCGGACGTCATCGATGCGGGCGGGCGCACTGTTATGCCGGGCATGATCGACTGCCACGTGCACATGCTGTATCACCCGGCGTCGCTGCAGGAGCGCCTACTGACGCCGCCGACGCTGCAGACGTTTTACGGCGCGCGCAACGCGAAGGCCACGCTGGATGCGGGCATCACGTCGGTACGGGACGCGGGTGGTACGCCGCAGGGCTTCAAGATGGCGATCGATCGCGGGCTGATCCCCGGGCCGCGGATGAAAATCGCCGTCACGGCACTATCACAGACGGGAGGACACGGCGATTCGACGATGGCCTCCGGTGTGCGGGTGCGCGCGCTGAGCGGGCTCGGTCCCGAGTGGCCGGAGAACGTCGTCGACGGTCCGGACGAAGTACGCAAAGCGGTGCGATCGATCCTCCGCGCGGGCGGCGACTTCATCAAATTGATGTCGACGGGCGGCGTGTTGTCGCCTTCCGACGAGCCGGGGCACACGCAGTTCACGCCGGAAGAGATCGCGATCATGGTGGCCGAGGCGGCCGCCGCCGGGAAGACCTGCATGGCGCACGCACAAGGCACGGAGGGCATCAAGAACGCCGTGAACGCCGGCGTCGAGTCGATCGAACACGGCATCTGGCTGGACGACGAAGTCATGGCCGAGATGAAGCGGCGCGGCACGTTCCTGGTGCCGACGCTGGTTGCGCCTATCTGGGTGCTGCGCAACGCCGAGAAGGCGCCGGGCAGCGTGCTGCCGCAGTCGGTGCGCAAGACGAAGGAAGTGATGGCCGACCACACGGCGAGTATCACACGAGCGATCGCGGAGGGGCTGCGCGTCGCGATGGGCACCGACAGCGGCGTCGGTCCACACGGCTACAACGCCGAGGAGCTGGAGCACTACGTCGCGTGCGGCATGACGCCGATGCAGGCGATCGTCTCCGCGACGAAAGTCGCGAGCGAGTGCGTCCACATCCAGAAAGACGCGGGCACGCTCGAAGCCGGCAAGTACGCCGACCTGCTGATTATCGATGGAGATCCTCTCGCGGACATCAAGGTGCTCCAGGACAAGGATCGGATTGCGCTGATCGTGCAGGGCGGCCGCGTCCACAAGAACGCGATGTAAGACCGTCGCGTCACGCGGGGCTGCGACGCCTCCCTCTTTGTCATGCAGAGCGACGCGAAGCATTTTGCCTGTCGTGATCGTCCGGAGCAGAGCGCGGCGAGATCCTTCGCTTCGCTCTGGATGACAGTCGCGCGCGATGGTGGGCCGCCTCAGATCCAGCGGTCGGTGCGTATTCGGAGGCGGGCACGCGGTGGCGTGCCCCCTACGACTTGGCTGCCGTTATGTCGTGTTTAGCTTCCACTGAGTGCGCCCTGTAAGAACTCCGTCTCTTCCCGGTCTAACTCCTGAAGCTCGGCTATCCCATTTGGGGCTAGCTTGGCCGATACATAGCCGGGATCCCCTTAAGGGATTCCTAAGGGAGGGACGAAGATGAATCTCACAAGCATCAGAATGGCAGTGCTGGGTGTGACGATCGCGGCGGTCGCTGTCGGCGGCGCCCTCTTCGGCTCCGGTCATGCGCTCCCGGCGTTGGCTTCGCCGTGCGGCGGATCGCCATGCCTCTGGATCGATACGGTTCCCGGTGGGCCTGTGGACACGACGGCGACCGTCGGATTCGCCTTCGACGTGGACGTCTACGCGGAGAACTTCGCCGGCAACATCGGCACGGTCCGCTTCGCCCTCAGCTACAACAAGACGTTGCTGATCGCAAACGCGCCGACGACGGCCACGCTCTCGACGGCGTTGTTCACGTGTTCGAACGCGACCGGCGTGCTGCCCGAAGCACACCCCAACGCCGACGGTGATCTGGCCACGGGCGACGCGTACATCTACTGTGACGGCACGCCGGCCGGTGTCACGGATGGCCCGCTCGCGCGAATCCATTTCGCGTCGCTTGCTGCGGGCGTCGATACGATGCATCTCCATCACGTGCAGATCGGCAGCAATGTCGGCCTCGAGATCATGAGCTGCGCGCCGGTCATCGCAACGAGCGGCTACTGCGCGCCGGCGACCGTTACGTTCGTCGCGCCACCGGCGCTGCCGCCGCCGCCGATGCCCATTCCCCTACCCTGTCATGTGACGCACGCCATTGAGGGCAACCTCGTGCAGTGCGCCGACGGACGGCACGTGCACTTCATCGGTGTCGGCTCGCCGACCGGCGCCGAGGCTGGCGCGGGCTGGGCGCGTACCGTGACGAACTGGTTCCTCAGCGGGAAGACGATCACGCTCGAGAACGACACGAGCCTGACGGACGGCGCGGGCGCCGCGTTCGCCTATCCGCACGTCATCGGTACGGACGGCGCCGACTACAACATCTCCGCCGTGCTCATCTACGTCGGCATGGCGAAGTCGACGCCAGACGGCATCAACATCGCGCACGCCGGCTGGTTCAACGCGTCGCAGAACTACGCGAAGTCGCAGTGCTGGAACATGTGGAAGGCCGGCAACCCGTGGGCGGGCGAGTCGGGCTGCGTCTAGGGCAGAAGCTACATCGGCAGCACACCGCGGGCGGTACTCCAAGCGAGTGCCGCCCGTTCGCGTCACCAACATTTCGAGGTCGATGTTCGAGACCGGACTACCGAGCGGGGGATCCCTGTGCGGCGGTGGAGTTGGGCTCGACGTTGTGGACGATGAGGCCGATGCTCTTCAGCCAGTTGTCGTAGCCCGGCACAGTGCTCGCAGGCAGCGGCGAGAATTCGAGCAGAACCTTGCTCCCGGCCCCCGCCGCGGTGACCGCAATCTCGGCGATGATTGGCGGAACAGCGCCAGTGGCCGCACGTGTCGAGCGGAGCTTGATCGTACCATCGGCGTCGCTCGAATCGACGACGCGCCACGTGCCGTCGTTGAGTTGCTCGCGCATCAGCCCGGCGACATCATTGGTGGGAGCGGACGACTCCCACTCGATGCGATACGGCAGGTGCGAGCCAGCGCCTGCGCCTTCGAGGCTGGCCTGCGGCGGCGCCGGGAAGTCCGCCGGCAACGCCTGCAGCACCTGGGTGCGGCCAAAGTACGAGTCGGTGTGAAAGGGACCGTTGCCGCTGATGTAGGCGGAAGATGTGTACCCAAAGAACGCCGCCGCGACCGCGAGCGCGCCCCACGCGAGCAGCTTCGGCGCATAGGCGACGACGCTTCCGCGCATGGCGGGATCCTCGACTCGATCGGGGATCGTCGGCAGAACAGCGGCGGCTTCGACGACGGCCGCATGCGCGCGCGTTCGACGTCCGAAGATCGCGAGGACGACGATCGACGCGAGGGCGGCGGGCTGCAGCCAGTAGAGGCCGAGCGTTCCTGCGGGGCGGTATACGTCGACGGGGATTGGAAACGGCGTGGCGTTCTGCGTCGCAACGGCGGCGAGCGCCATGCCAGCAACGAGCGCCGGCGTCAGGTACCGCGGGCGCAGATCGGATCGGAGGAGCAACGCCGCAGCGACGGCGAGCATGCTCCAGTTGTAGAACGTGGAGTGCGGAGTGAGGAGCAGCATGCCCAACGCTGTCGCGACCTTCGCGACCGAAGGCGTGCACTTCCACCACGCGATGAGCATGGCCGCCGCGCTCAACACAAACAGATCGGCGGCCAGCAGCGGATTCGGCTCAATGCCGGCGCTGAGGAGGAAGCCGTACCACGAGTACTGCCAGCCCTGCAGATACGACTGATCCTGCTGGCCCGTCGTGAGAAAGCTGGCTGAGTGCTGCAGTCCACTGCTGTAGAAGTCGCCGACGTACGTGAAGAGATTCCCGGCGTGATGTGTGTGGACCGCGAAGACCGCGATGCCCGCTACGCCCATCGCGGTGAGCGCGCCCACTGAGACGGCCAGCGTGCGCCAGTTTCGCGACCAGAGCATGTAGAGCAGCGGCACGGGAAGATACTGCGGCTTGAGCGCCAGCACGGCGATGCAGATGCCGGCGGCCACGGGCTTACGATCGCTGAGCAGCAAGCCCGCGAGCGCGGCAAAGGCCAGGATTTCGGTGAAGTGGCCAACGCGCAGGGCCCAGTGCGTTTGCGGCAGCGCAAACACGCCGAGGACGACGGCGACCTTCGTCGGAACAGCGACGACGGAACGCTGCGCGAGGAACGCCACGCCCGCGAGCGCCGCGACGTTGATGCCGACGTAGACGCCGAACGCCGCGCGCATGCCGAGGTACGTCAGCGGATGCATGAGCACAGCCAGCCCCGGGCTGTAGAAGCCGTTGAGATAGAAACCGCTGGCGTTGCGATAGAAGACCGGAAAGTCGCCGTATCCGTTCTTGTCGGGCTGGAACCAGACGCCGAGCGTGTCGGGGAGCCAGGCTGCCAACACCATCAGTTCGACGCCGATCGCGGCGAAGATCAGCGCAGGCACGAGGATGCGGCGCGCATCGGCGATCGTGAGAGGTGCGCGGCGGGTGGTCGGACTACTCGCTGCGATCATGGACGGACTACCTCGTGCTTTGGATCCAGGATCGGCCGCATGTGCCTTTGGCGGGCACGCCACCGCGTGCCCCTACGGTTTCGGGCACGGCTACTTGAATCGTCGCCCCTTTGCTGCGCAATCGAATCAGCGGTGTCCCGATGTGGCTGCGGAGGAAACGCTTACGCGGCGTTCTTTCGGGTTGCGGTGACCTGTAGCTTGTTGCCCCAGCGGCCGAGCAGGCGGTCCGCGGCCGTCACACCGCCTCGATACAGTTCGCGGAATCCGGGGCGCGACGCGAGGCGCATGGCAGCGCCTGGCTCGTGCTTGTAGTACATCAGGTAGCGCTTCGAGCGAGCGTCGAAGCCGGCAGCAGCGAGTTCTTGCGAGACCGATTCGGATCGAAGGCGCGCTACACGATTGCCGGCGTCTTCGCGCTCCAGCGCCACGCCGAGCTTCACCGCGATCGCCGTGCCAAGCGCTTCCGCTGGTTCGGTGATGCTGACAGCACGGCGGGCGACGCGTGCCAACTCCCGCAGACCGATCGCCGGATCGTCGAGGTGGTGCAAGCCGTCGTGCACGTAGCTGATGTCCGCGGATGCTGTGCGGATCGGCAGGTGTTCGACATCGCCAACGACGACCAGGTAGTCGAGGCCGTAGCGCTCAGCCCTCGCTCGCGCACGTGCGGCGCAGCCTTCCGAAATATCGATCGCGATGACGCGCGCGCCGCTGCGCACGAGCATCTCCGCATCCATGCCGCTGCCGCAGCAAACGTCGACGACCGTTGCGCCACGCAGCTGCGGCAGCCCTGCGATGCTGCGGCGGAACTTCTCTGCCAAGAGCCAACGGTACGCCTCGGGCGCGCCGTTCGGGCGGCTGATCTCGAACTCCTCGGCGACGCCGCGATCGTAGTAGTCCGCCTGATCGTGCTTGTGACCGTGCATGTGATCGATCTCGTCGTGCACGTCCGACGCGTCGAACGACGGTGGCAGCAGGATTGGGATGCCGTTCCGGACGGGATAGCTCGCGTTGCAGCGCGAGCAGATCAGCGCCGAACCGGTGACGGCATCGTCGGCGCCGGTCAGTTCGCTATCGCGGCAGACGGGACACGTCAGCAGTTCGAGCAGATCAGGCTGCATCGCGAACCTCCACACTATCTTGCGGACGCACTGCGACGTTCTGCGCGTCGTGCGTCCGTAACTCGCGCATCTTGACGCCGATGATGAACTCGTAGTAGGCCATCAGCACGCAGAACGTGAACCCCTGCCAGCCGTCGAGGAAGCCGCGCCGCGCGACGTACCACGTGGCGAATCGCAGTAACGGTCTGCCGGGGAGGCGTACCCAGATGCGACGCAGCGCGCGCTTGCGGCGGAACGCGTCGAGCCGGA
>JANXYW010000439.1 GCA_025355835.1 Chloroflexota bacterium | reverse complement strand
TACGACGGCTGCATCGATGAGGGCATCCGCGTCGTCGATACACGGCACGAGCAATCGGCCGGGCACGCCGCAGAGGGCTACAGCCGCCTGACGCGCAAGTGCGGCGTGGCGGTCGTCACGGCGGGGCCGGGAGTGACCGACGTCGTGACGGCGGTGGCGACGGCGTACCAGAACGCCAGTCCGATGCTGGTGATCGGCGGCGCGGCGCCACTAAGCACATCGCTGATGGGCGCGCTGCAAGAGATTCCCGGCACCGTCGAAATGATGCGGCCAATCACGAAATGGTCGGCGACGATCCCGTTCACCAAGCGCATTCCCGACTACATCGCGCAGGCGTTCCGCGTCGCGCTGACGGGGCGCTACGGCCCCGTGTTCCTGGAGATTCCGTCGGACATTCTGTTCGGGCGTGTCGAAGAAGCCGACGCGCCGCTGCCGACGGGGTATCGCACCGAGGGACGGACGCAGGGCGACTTCGGGTTGATCAAGCAGGCGGCATCGCTGCTGGCGAACGCGGAGCGGCCGGCGGTGATGGGCGGCACGGGCGTGTACTGGGCCGACGCCGGCGCAGCGTTGCAGGAGCTGGCAGAGAAGCTGCACGCGCCGATCTTCCTCAACGACATGGGGCGTGGCACGGTGAGCCAGGAGCACCCGCAATTCATGAGCCGGACGCGTCGCACGGCGTTCGGCGAGGCGGACGTCATTCTCTTCGCGGGCACGATGATCGACTTCCGGTTGCGTTACGGTCGCAGCATCAACCCCGCGGCGAAAGTGATCTCGATCGACATCGACCCGAGCGAGCTGGGGCGCAATCGCGGCATCGACGTCGGCATCGAAGGCGATCCGAAGCACGCGCTACAGCAGATCACGGCCGAGTTGGGGTCGCGCTCGATGCGGCACGATGAGTGGATCGGCAAACTGCGCGACGGCGAGACGAAGGTGACGGAGTTGCGGCAGAAGTGGCTGCACTCGGACGCCGATCCGATCCATCCGCTGCGGCTGTGCAACGAGATCGCGAAGTTCGTCGACGACGAGACGATCGTCGTGGGCGACGGCGGAGACATCGTGGGATTGGCATCGCAAGTGTTGCCGGTGAATCAGCCGGGGCAGTTCATGGGGCCGGGGCCGCTGGGTACGCTCGGCGTCGGCACGGGGTTCTGCATGGCGGCGAGCGTGGTGCATCCGAACAAGAAGGTCCTGATGGTGAACGGCGACGGAGCGTTCGGCCTGAACGGGTTCGACTTCGATACGTTTGTCCGATTCGGGATGCCGGTGGTGTCGGTGATCGGCAACGACCGCCAGTGGGGGCAGATCCTCGTCGGGCAGGAGAAGATGTACGGCGAAGAGCGCGTGGTCGCGACGCGTCTGGGCGACAATGCGCGATACGACAAGGTTGTGGAGGCACTGGGCGGCCACGGCGAATACGTCACGGAGCCGGGCGAAATCTTTCCGGCGATCGAGCGGGCGTTCGCGTCAGGGAAGCCTGCGTGCGTGAACGTGATCATGGATCAGAAGCCGGAAGGCGTGACGGGCGGGTACGAGTTCCTGGGGTAGGAGCGGGGACAATCCGCTGAGCGCACGAAGCACACGAAGGTGGCACAGCCGGGAGGTTGTGATCCGTGCTTCGTGGCCTTCTGTCCGAAAGCACTACACTAACCGCATGAGATTCTCGATGCTGAAGGTTCGTCCCGCTAACGACGACGGCACGGCGCGCCGCGCCTCTACGTTGAGCCTGCGGATCTTGCGTGAACCGTTGCCGGTGCTGTTGCTTGCTGCGTCGGCCCTGTTGATGGGGGCGCGATGCAACCCGGCGGGGACGCGGGTGATCGTGTTCATGCAGGGGTACTACACGTCGTATGACAGCAACGGCACCGAACCGACGATCGTCGAGGGGCAGCGGTTCAACGTGCTGAAGAACGAGTTTGCGGCGAAGGGATATGCGCGGACGGCGCTGCTGGACTTCAGCTATGCGGGCGGTGGTGTCGCGCAGGACGGGACGTGGCGGCCGAACCCGTACTCGTGCGAGCTGACGGATCGTGTTTCGGACGACAATCTTGCTCCATTGGAGAAGATGCTACGCGACTACGGCGCGCGGCATCCGCACGCGCACTTCACGCTCGTGGGGCACAGCCTCGGCGGCTATCTGGCGTACGCCGAGGGTACGCGCGAGGCCGGCCGGACGAACGCCGCGAAGTTGGGCATCGATACGGTCGTGACGCTGGACGCGCCGCTGCAAGGCGCCTCGCCGGACAAGAAGCTCGTGCTGGACATCGTGCAGTGCGCAAAGACATATCTCGCCGGTGCGGAGATCGTGCAGCAGAAGCTCGACCCGGCGACGCCCGCGCTTCGGCGCGATCAGGTGCACGCGATGGCAGATCAGGGCATCCGCATCGCGACGTATGGCAACGCGCTGGACTGCTTCTGGAACCCGGCTATCTGTGTGCCGGCACTGCCGTGGGTGGATGACAGCGGCACGCAACTGCTGCCCGAACCGGCAACGTCGCACATGTACCAGATCACGTCGGTGCCGCTGGCGAGCCACGACGCAATTCTCGGCGATGCGGGCGTGGGCGCGGATGTTGTCGGGTTTGTAGGGGTGCCGTAGCTTCGCGCTGGCCAATTCTTTTCGTGCTACGAGAAGTCGGATGGCCGTTTTCTTAGCACGAAATCGCACGTCAACTTCCGGTACCTCGCTGCCACTTCTATACTGCCTGACGTTGCGAGCAGGGCTCGCGCATGGAAATCCATCATCTCCCGGCCGAGGTAATCGACGGTGATCAACCCGCTAACCGCCCTGCTCGGGCTGTTCTCCCACGATGTGGGGATCGACCTGGGCACGGCCAACACACTCGTTATGGTCAAGGGCCGCGGCATCGTCATTGACGAGCCATCGGTGGTTGCGATCGACCGCCAGACGAAGAAGATTCTGGCGATTGGCGCCGAAGCGAAGCGGATGGTGGGGCGCACGCCTGCCAGCATCGTTGCGGTGCGGCCGCTCAAAGACGGCGTCATTTCCGACTTCGAAGTGACGGAGCGGATGCTCGCGTACTTTATCCGTTCGGTGCACGAACGGTTCGGGTTCGGCATCCCGCGGCCGCGCGTCGTCGTGGGCATTCCGAGCGGCGTCACGGAAGTCGAGAAACGCGCGGTGCATGATGCGGCGCTGAACGCCGGAGCGCGCGCGGCGTTTCTCATCGAAGAGCCGATGGCGGCCGCGATTGGCGCCGGGCTTCCAATCATGGAACCGAACGGCTGCATGATCGTCGACATCGGCGGCGGCACGACCGAGGTCGCGGTGATCGCCCTCGGCGGCGTCGTCGTCAGCACGTCGATTCGCACCGCCGGCGACGAGATGGATCAGGAGATCATGGCGTACGCGCGGCAGGTGCACAACATGCTGATCGGCGAGCGCACTGCTGAGGAGATCAAAATCGAGGCCGGGTCGGCGTATCCGCTCGACGAGGAAGGCACCGTGGATATCCGCGGGCGCGATCTCGCGACGGGGCTGCCGAAGTCGGTCGAAGTGAGCACGGTCGAAATTCGCGACGCGCTGTCGGGAAGCGTCAATGCCGTCATCGACGCCGTGCGATCGACGATCGAAGTGACGCCGCCGGAGCTGGTGGCGGATCTCATGTATCGCGGCATATGCCTCGCGGGCGGCGGAGCGCTGCTACGTGGGTTGGATCGACGGCTCGCGCAGGAAACGCGGTTTCCGGTGTACGTGGCGGAGGATCCGCTGCTGTGCGTAGTGAAGGGCACCGGCGAAGTGCTCGAAGAAGCGAAGATGCTCCAGAAGGTGCAGTCTGCGCTGGCCACGCGCAAGCCACCCCGGTAAGGGACCCACGGATTTCGCGGATTTCCTGTAGGCGGTTGGCCACACCCTAGCCCCGCGCGGGCTTTCACGCCACGGTGCTGGTATGCGCGCGTTTAGAGTGCGCACTTCTCGCAGGGAGCTTGTGTTACGGCTCGCGCAGCAGCTTCGCGCTGGCGGTTTCTATGCGGTCGAGTATCTGCTGGGCTTCAGGCGGGTCTGCCAGGCGAGGCTGGTACAGATCGTAAATGTGGATCGCCGTGTAGTGCGTCGCCGTGAGGTGGGCGCCGGTAAAGGTTGCTTCGAGGATGGCGCCTTGCTGCGTTTCGAGCGACCAGTCCTGGTCGAAGACGAAGTTGCCCAGGGCGTAGGCGACGAACATCTTGCCGATCTGCTCGTGCGCTTCAACCCAGTGCGGATGGTTGCCGACGATCATGTCGGCGCCGGCGGCTGCCGCGGCACGCGCGAACTCGCGCTGGCGCGCGGACGGATCAGCGGTGTACTCGACGCCCCAGTGCGGCACGATGATGACGACGTTCGCGAACTTGCGCGCGTTCGCGACGTCGTCGGCGATCGTGGCGGCATCGAGCGGCGCGGAGCCGGCGGTATCGTCGCCGGCCTGGTAGTACGAGGCGATGTCGTCGTACGCGAGGAAGGCGAACGCGACGCCGTGGCGCTCGATGATCTGCGGGGCGCGGGCTTCGAAGAGATTGCGGCCCGTGCCTGCGGACTTGATGCCGGCCGCGCGGAGATTCGCATCGGTCTCGAACATCGCGCGATCGCCGCAAGCAGCGATGCCGCAGTCCTTGATGTGGTTCGCGGCGTGGGAAAGCACATCGTAGCCGGCGTACTTGAAACCCGCGACTGCGGCGGCTGGCGCGGCGAGACTGAACGTCTGCACACAGCCGAAGGGTGTGCCGGCGTCGGAGGCCGTGGCGTCGAGCGAGCCGATCGTGATGTCGGCGGACGTCAGGATGTCGTGCAACGGCTTGAAGGACAGCGTGAAGTCGCCGCCGAGCGCCATGATCTTGGCGTAGGTGCAACGCGCGGGGATGAGGTCGCCGGTGAAGAGAAGCTTCGTCACGGGTTCGACCGTCGGGACGGCGATCGTCGGTCGTGGCGCGGGTGTTGTGGTGGGGTTGGGTGATGGTGTGGGGTGGGTGGCGGAGGTGGAGCATGCGACGGCGAGCGCGATGAGGAGCACGGCTGCGAGCGGAAACGGTGGTATTCGCACGGGGGTAGTGTAGCGGGGTGTAGTACGCGGTTCCGCACATTGAGCCAGCCGCGCACCTCACCCCGGCCTTCGGCCGCGCCCTCTCCACGATGTGGAGAAGGCTCTAAAACTGGGGCGGCTTCCTTGGCCGCGAACTGCGGTTATGAGCGAGGGTTAGTGGCGCATCGCGGGGCTACACGCCCGCGTAGGAGTGGAGGCCGCTCACCCAGAGGTTGACGGCGAAGTAGGTGAACATGACGCCAGCGTAGCCGAGGATGAGGATGGCGGCGGAGCGTTTGCCGCGCCATCCTTTGAGGCCGCGGGCGTGGAGGTAGCCGGCATAGACCAACCATGTGACGAGCGCCGATGTCTCCTTCGGATCCCAGCCCCAGTAGCGGCCCCATGCCGCGTTCGCCCACCAGGCGCCGAGGGCGATGCCGAAGGCGAGCATCGGGAAGCCGACGAGGACGGACTTGTGGGCAATCTCTTCGAGCGCGCGCGCTGACGGAAGCCGG
>JANXYW010000428.1 GCA_025355835.1 Chloroflexota bacterium | reverse complement strand
GCGGTTGCACACGGCCGGCAGTCCGAGATCTTCGATCGACAAGACGGTGTCGTTGACGAGGCGAAAGGAGAAGTAGATATGGCCGCGCTCGAATCCGACGTTCACGCGGAAGCGACCGATGCCCGGAAGATCCAGCGCCTTGTCGAGTTCTCGCTCCTGCTCGAAACGCTCGCGGTCGACCTCGTTCGTGACCACCTCAAGCGCACGCCACAGATCCTGCGACGTCATCGGTGCGAGGCCGGGCGCAGGCGCAAGCGCGCCGTGGCGGCGGAACACCGGCGGCGTGTCGTGCGAGAGATGTAGGTCGGACGCGCCGGACTCGACCATCCACTGCAGCAGCTCGTTCAGCATCGGCGTCTCGTTCATGGTGTCTGTCATGACTGCAAGTCCTTCTTCACAAACGCGACTCCAATTGCGACTACGATCGCCACGAACCCCGCGCAGGTCGCCACGGCGACCGGAACGGCGAGCATCCAGAACGCCGCAACGAACGCTGCGGCGCATATTCCCTCGACAAGCGGCGTGCGCAGGCCAATCGCAACACCACACGACGAACAGCGACCCCGTAGCGCTACGAAGCTCAGCACGGGGATCAGTTCCCAAACGCGGAGAGCGCGATGGCAACCGTCGCAGTGCGAGCGGCCGTTGAGCGACTCGCCGCGCGGAATACGTTCGATCGCGGCGTTGACGAAACTTCCGAACGCAAGGCCGAACATCGCCGCGTAGACCAGCATCACGGCATCACCTCGATACTTCGATCGAGAACTGCCCGGCGTCCTTCGCGCCTGGAGCGAACGACGTCATATGGGCCGCGGAGAATCCGCCCGATTTCACGAGCTTGTCGGCGTACGCGATCGCGTCGAGCGGGCCCGGCGCTACACCGTCCACCTTCAACGTGCGGTCGGCGCCGGAGATCGCCGTGACGCGGACGCCCTTCGGAAGGAACGCGCCAAATCCGAAGAGACTCGTGAGATCGTCCTTCAATGGCCGCGTGCCGCCTTGAAACGCCTGCTGCTCCGACTGCAGCTTGGCGAGCTTCGCCTTCGCGTCATCAAGTTCGCCGCGCAGCCCGCGTTGGCGGGCGAGATTGAACTGCAAGGCCTTGACGCCGCGATCGGCGTCATCGGCCTGTTGTTCCATGGCCGACGCCGATGATCGCGCGTCGTGGACGCGAAGCGCCAACGGCACCATGGCCAATACGCAGAGCAGCAACGCGAACACCGCAAGCGCGGCAACCGGCGCCACTTCTAGCGGCCGGCGATCGCACGGCAGAAGGTTCATGTCGATGACGCGCGAGGGATCGGCCACCGCAGGGGCCTTCCTCCTTCGCGGCATCTTCAGTGCGCCCATGTTCAGTCTCATCACACTCATGCGGCGAGGTCCTTCAGTGCGAGCCCGATGTTCGATGCGAACGCGCTCGTCTCCTGCTCGGGCGTGATGTTCAGACGGAGCGCCGGCATCGCCACCTCGTGCCCGGTCGCAGCGGCGATCTCGGTCGCCATCACGGCGAACCTCGCGGATCCGCCAACGAACGAGACGGGCACCGAATCGATCATGGTGTCGTCTCGATGCGAGTCGCGGAAGTACTTCAGCGTCCTGCCCAGCTCTGCGATGAGCTGGTCAGTCCACGATTGGTCGCCGCACGGCGACGTCATCGCAATGTTGCGGATGATCCACGGCACACCGTCGCGGAAGATGCCGAGTTCGACCTCCAGATCCTCCACGTGCGCAATGATCGAGTCGGAGGCGCCGACCGCACGCGCCGCGGCGATAACGCGCAGATCCGCGGACTGCGGGTGCAGCCCCGCTGCCCACGCGGCCGCTGAGTGCGAATCAAGCACATCGCGAGCGACGCCGACCACGAAGATCAGCGCCTTTCCGTCGCGCTCGCCGGTCCGCTTCCACGACACGTAGGCGTTCTCGGCGAGCATCGGCATCTCGCGACGGATCTCGCGGTCGACGAGCTCGGTGAACTGCTTGCCCGATAGCGCGGGGATTTCGAGCTGCCGAAACACGGAACGCTGCGCGGGAAGCGCGATCGCAACCTGCATCCGGCCCTTCCCGGCGAAGCCCGGCGATTCGCGCAGCACGATGCCCGCCGCGGCCGAATCGACGACGAGGCCGTCGTTCACCATGCCGGGCGGCAGGGGTACACGGCCCGACGACCAGATCGCGCCGGGATTGCCGATCGTCCAGCGCACCTCGCGTTCGTGGAAGGCGACGGTGAGGAGTGGTTGCCGAAGAAGCTTGCGCAGGTTCACTTCTTCTTTCCCCCCTTGGGCGTCGCGGCGGGCACAGGCGTCGGAACGATCGCTTTCTTGAACGACGTGAAGACGATTTCGGCCTGCCCAGCGCCCGCGTCATTGATCGTCATCGTCGTCAGCGACGCCACCAGCGCGGGTTGCGATGTGCTGAGCGTGTCGAGGAAGTGCGTGATCTGGCCGACGCCACCGCCGAGGGTCATGCGCACGCCCTTCGTGTCGTACATGAAGTCGCCGACCTTCGTCTGGCCAGACGGTACGCCGGAGATCGCTTTGACCGTCAGTCCGGCAGCCTGCGCCGTGCGTACGAGGACGGTCGTCGTGGCGTCGCCGGAAGCATCGATCGCGGCTGGCGATACCACGGCCTGCGCCGTGGCGAGTTGATTATGGACGGCGGTCACGTCCTCCTGGATGGCGTCCATCGACGCGGGCGGCAGTGACGCAAGCGCCTGGGCATCGGCGAATCGCGCGTGCGCCGTGTCTTCCGCACGCTGCGCGTTGTGATAGCCGGCGAACAGGCCGGCAAGCCCAACCGCTACAACCACCGCAAGACCGCCAAGCATCACGCGCGCGGATAGGAACAGCGGCATGCGCTCTTCCAGCATCGCCAGTGGATTCTTACGTGTCAGTTGAGTTGCCACGAAGCCACCCTCACGCCGCTATAGCCCGCCACCAGGCGCACGATGACGTTGCGGCTGCCGATCACGGAGCGCACTTCGTATGTCGCGGCGGGAACACTGAGCTGCAGCGTCCCGGACGCTGCCGTTGTTGAGAGAACGAGCTTGTACGTGCCGGCTGCGGCCAGCGGGAAGTCGGCGCCGTACGGAGAGTTGCCCGAAGGCGTTCCGCCCGGCAGAGCACACGACGCGGCGGAAGCGATCACGGCGGCCTGCACGGTCCCCGAAGGAGTCGTGATCCGCGCCGAGAGCGTGCCCGCGTCGGACGCCGAGAACGTGTAGCATTTCACTCCACCGCCACCCTGCCAGGCAGGGCTCTGCGCTTCGACCGCACCGCTCCCGCTGACGAAACGAATGTCCGTCGCCGGGAACGACGATCCGTTCACCGCAGCCGGAAACGGCTGCAGCGGAACTGCCGTAAACGAAGTGACGACCGTTAGCTGGGGATTCGATAGTAGGCGCCACCCTGACCATTCGACGGCGGCGTCCATGCTGTAGCGCTCCTTCGCGCGAATGCCGACGAGGTTCGTCGCCTGCGACGCTGTGCCGGCGCCCGCGAGCAGTGGCGTGATCAGAATCGCGCCGAGCGCCAGCGCTCCCATCGCGATCGGCAGGGCCTGTCCGCGAGTTCCCCTAAGGATGTCCGCCAGCGCGCGCAGCGATGCTTTCATTTCAGTTCCAGTACGCACGTACCGCGATCCAGTCCAGGTAGACCTCCTGACCTCCATTCCCAAGGCTCATCGTCACGCGCACGCGGAAGTTCACGTTGCTCAAGTCCGATGCCACCCAGGCGTGACCCCACTTGTCGGCGCTGGAGCCGAGAAGCACAGTTGTCTCGCTCTGTGGCGCCGACGAATCAGATTTTGCCGCCGTCCAAGTGGCTCCGCCATTCCAAGAGAGTTCAACCGAGTACGTGTTCGTCCCGCCGGAATTGAAGAGCCAGTAGTCCGAGCGCACAACGATACCCGCGATGCCGCAACCTCCCGGGACGCTAACCCCGTAATTGTAAAACCGGTGACGGTCGCCGTTACCCTTGACGTTCGCGGCGAAGCCGCCGGCGTCTGCGTAAGCATTTGTCGGGCTGATCTCGAACCCGTCGTTCTTACCTCCCGAGTCGGCGGCGTTCGCCGACGGGTTGAGATAGCCGGAGTCGCTGCACCCAGGGGTCGGCGTTGGCGTCGGTGTGTTCGTAGCCGTCGGCACGGGCGTGTTTGTCGGCGTGGGCGTCGGCGTGTTCGTGCTCGTCGGCGTTGACGTATTCGTCGCCGTCGGCACCGGCGTGTTCGTCGGTGTCGGCGTGGGCGTGTTCGTCGGCGTCGGCGTACTTGTCGATGTGTTCGTTGGCGTGCTGGTCGATGTTGGCGTGTTCGTCGGCGTATTCGTCGGCGTCGGCGTGTTCGTGGGCGTGTTCGTGGGCGTGCTCGTAGCGGCACTGGTGTATGTCGCGGTCGGCGTCGACGTGAACGTCACGGTCGGGAACGGCGTGATTGGCACGTCGGCGACGCGCATCGCGGTGGTCTCGCTGTTGGTCTCCGTTTTCGCACCGTTTTGCACGGTGATGGAGTACGAGACGGCGCTGCCCACCCGCGAAGCCGTGAATCCGCCGGGGGTGAGGTTGCGCGCGATGACGCGCGTCGTCGGCACGCCGTTGACCGTCAATGTGCGCTGGAGATCGGTGCCGGCTTGAACAAGCCGGCTGCTGTACGTCGCCCCCGTGCTGTAGTCCGTCCACTGCATCGTCACGTCGCCGGCGGCGATGCTCGCCTGGCTGGCAACACCGCTCTGCGTGTCCTGGTTGACCCAGAAGAACCCGTCGCGCAGCTGATGTGTGGCGCTCTGCTGGTCGCGTCCCGTCGCGGAGTTCTTCAGTACAGCGACGAGCGTCAGGCCAAGCACGCTGAGGATCGAGCCGGTGATGGCGAGGCTGATCAACAACTCCGCAAGTCCGAAGCCGCGCTCACCGCGACGCACGTTCATCGGTTCACCTTGTAGCCTTCGAGCGAGAAAACGGCGACGCCGTCCTTGCTCACGCTCACGGTGATGCTCTCGACGTTCGGGTCGCCGCCGGAAATGGTGCTGGCTGTCGATGTCACGGCGTATGTCGCGGGCGGCGTTACCGTGGGATACGTGTACGGCGCCGCGTTGAACGTGTCGTTCTTCGTGTATTCCATCTGCGATCGCGCGAGTTCATGCGCGGTCGAAAGGCGATCGGCCTGGCCGGTCGCGAGCAGACCGGTCGAAAGTCCCGCGATGAAGACGACCAGCGTCATGCCCAGGATCGCAACGGCGATGAGCGACTCCATGAGCGCGAAACCGCGTTCGGAGCGCAGGCGCGCGTTCACTTCGGGGGCGCCGCCCCTGCGCCCGCATCGTTGACGTGGCCAATCAGCTGGTACATCGGCATGATCAGGGAAAGAGCAATGAACCCGACGAGGGCGCCCATCACGATCGTGAGGGCGGGCGTCATCATCGCCGTCAACGCGTCGACCTTCTCGTCCACTTCTTTCGTGTAGAACTCGGCGGTGATCTCTAGGTTGGCGTCTAGCGTGCCCGTCTCTTCGCCAACAGCGACCATCTGGATGAGCAATGGCGGGTAGCACCCCGCCTTCGTCATCGGCCCCGAGAGCCCTTCGCCATCCATGAGCTGTCGTCGCACGTCCTCGACGTGCTTTCGCAGAATGCCGTTTTCGGTCGTCCGCACGAGCATGTCCATGATTTCGGTGAGCGGCAGGCCTGCACGCAGCAAGATCGCCAGCGTGCGGCTGAAGCGCGCGGCGTTGGCGTTGATTGTGATCGCTTTGAAGATCGGTACCGTCATCAGGAATCGATCGAGGACGCGCTTGCCCAGCGGCTGGCTGAACAGCCACGCGCCGCCGATGCCGATAGCGGCGCTGCCGGCCAGGATCTGCATGCGGTACACCTTGCTCACCTGCGTGACGCCGATGAGGATGCGCGTCGTGATCGGCAGATTGCCGTCGAACTCCTTGAACAGATCGACCAGTGCCGGCAGCGCTGTCGTCACCAGAATCGCCACGACGACGACGGCGAGGACGCACATGAACGCGGGATACGCCAGAGCGCCCTTCACGCGTTTCGCGACGGCTTCCTCGCGCTCCATGTACGTGGCGAGCTGGCGCAGCATCTCTTCGATGTGGCCCGTGCGCTCCCCCAACTCGACCATGCGTGAATACAGCGTGGGGAATACCGCGGGAAACTGGTCGATCGCGGAGGCGAACGTTGAGCCTTCGCGGATCGACTTCGAAATGCCGCGGATGGCCGCAGCGAGTGGCTTCGATGGCGTCTGTTCTTCCAACAGCTCCAGGCTGCGCATGACGGGCACGCCGGATTCCAGCAGCGTCGCGAGCTGCCGCGAGAACGTAATCAGCGCGCGCTTTTTTACCGAGTACAGGCTCGGAAAGACCTGCTCGATGCTGGGCATCTTCCGCTCTTGGCGGATGCTGATGACGCGATAGTTGGCATCCCAGAGCGCGCGCTCTGCCAGCGACTCGCTGGGCACATCGAGCGCCCCGCGAATCTGCTCGCCATCCGGCGCAATTGCCACATACCGAAACGCCATCCGTCGCTCCTAGTTGATCGAGTACACGCTGCGAAGAATCTCTGCGGGCGTCACGAGCCCCTGCTTCGCCTTCTGCATCCCATCACGGCGCATCGGCACCATGCCGTCGGCGATCGCTTGATCGCGGATAGCGGCGCCGGACGCGTTCGCCAGCAGCAACCGGCGGATGTCGTCGTTCAGCGAAAGGATCTCGTACACGCCGACGCGTCCGAGGAAGCCCGTACCCGCGCAGAGATTGCAGCCGGCGCCGCGCTTCATCGACTCCAGCGGCTCGCCGATGTCGGCCTCGTACATGGCCTGTTCTTCGGCGCTGGGCTGCGCGTCTGCGGCGCAGTAGCTACACACGCGGCGCACCATGCGCTGCGCGACAACACCGATCAGCGACGACGCCGCCAGGAACGGTTCGATACCGAGGTCTGTAAGCCGCAGCAGCACGCCAACCGCATCGTTCGCGTGGATGGATGACAGAACGAGGTGCCCCGTCAGCGCAGCCTGGCATGCAATGCGAGCCGTCTCGCCATCGCGTACCTCACCAACGAGGATGACGTCGGGGTCGAGCCGCATCAGCGAACGCAGCCCAGTTGCGAAGGTGATCTCCGCCTTCTCGTTCACCTGGATCTGGTTGATGCCCTCGAACTGGTACTCAACCGGATCTTCAATCGTGATGATCTTGCGTTCCGAGTCGTTGAGTTGGTTCACCGACGCGTAGAGCGTGGTCGTCTTGCCCGAGCCAGTCGGGCCGCTGACCAGCACCATGCCAAAAGGCGACTTGAGCAAACGAATGTGCCGGTCCAGCGCGACGGGCGAGAACCCGAGTTCGCGCAGCGACATCAGCGATACGCTCTTGTCCAGCACGCGCAGCACCATCATCTCGCCATGCGCGGAGTCCGACGTAGCGGCGCGCAGATCGATGCGCTTGCCTTCCACTTCGGTGCTGATCTGGCCGTCCTGCGAGCGGCGGCGCTCGGCAATGTTCATGCCGGCCATGACCTTGAAGCGCGAGATGAGCGCGGCGTGAATGTCCTTCGGCAGCCGCATCGCTTCGTGCAGCACGCCATCGATGCGGAGACGTACCCGCAACGAATCCGCCTCCGGTTCGAGATGGATATCCGACGCGCGGTCGCGCACGGCTTGCGCGAGCAACAGATCGGCAGTGCGAACGATCGGCGCCTGACCGAGCTGTAAGTCGAGATCTTGCTTTTCCGGCTGCTCCTGCCTTTGCTGCTGCACGGGCATCGCCAGGCCGATTTCGCGCTCGATCTCCGAGCTGACGCGGTATCGGAGGTTGATCGCCTGGCGAATCTCTTCCGGGATGCCGACGGCGGGCGTGATCTCTTGGCCGGTCATCGAGCGCAGCTCTTCGACCGTCTGCATATTCCCCGGGTCGGCCATGACAACGACCAGCGTGCGGCCGTCGGTCTCGATGGGGATCAACTGGTGTTCGCGGCAGAAGTCAGGCGGGATGAGGCTGGTCGCCTCTGGCTGAATGTCGACACGAAGCAGATCGAGGAAGCGCACGCCGAGCTGCTGGCTCAACGTCATGGCCAGGGCATCGGCCGTGATCAGGCCGCGCTCCACGACGTACTCGCCGAGTCGGCGACCTGCCGCGGCAGCGTCCTGAGCCGCCTGCTGCGCGTCGGCCTCAGATAGCAAGCCCGCCTCGACCAGCATCTGGCCGAGGCGCTTGCGTAGTGTTGCTGTTGCGTCCATTGCACGTGCCTTTCGCCGCTGCTTGGCGAAACAGGGAGCGCCTCAACCGCTTACGGGTAGCTGGCCTGCGCAACCTTGCCGGCCGTGTCCACCGTGTACGTTCCGTGGGTGGCCGTGCTACGCAGATACGTCGGCGAGAGGGTGAATCCACCGGCAGCGGTGGTCATATCACTCGTCGCGGTCGTGATCGCCGTGGTCGTGGCGGCACTCGTGTTGGCCAGCTTGGCGTCGACCGACGTCTGGACGATGTTCAACTCCGCGGAGCCGGCATTCGTCTTGGCGCCGCCGAGGAGGCCGACGAAGTTCGGCAGCACCACCGCGATCAGGATGCCCAGGATCGCGACAACGATCAGGAGCTCGGTGAGCGTAAAGCCCTGTTCACTGTGTAGCTTCTTCAACATGGAATCCCCCCCTCTGTCAGCGAGCCGATTGTGGTGCCCGTAGGGGCCTCACACCGTCTTTATCGACCCGGCAAGGGGCGGCTTTAGGGGTGGTGCAGAAGTTGGCGCAGAAAAACCCTGCTTGGGCAGACCCTCACATGGCGACTATCGACCGCGAAGAGCGAGTCTGAAGGCGTTCACTGGACGGGGATTCCGACGAACGGGCAGTTCGCTGGCTTGATTCGACGCTATGGAAGCGTGCCGACTGCTTCGCGTGGCGTTCGGAGCAATCGGTAGGCCAGCCCGATGCCGATCAGCGCGACTCCGGCAAATGGCAGATACAAAAGTCGCCGACCGGTGAACATAGCGACCACGATGCCGTAGATAGATGGCGCGATCGCCATGACGTAGAGAGTCAACTCGAGACGTGGAAAGGGCGCCCCTCGCGCCTCAGGTTGGCGCGCTACGACAGCCATCGTAGTCAAGGTCGCCACGCAGACAAGCAATAGCACCAGTGACAGGACAGCGGCTGCCCATGTTTGCGTGAGCGGTGCCTCGAACCCTGAGCGCTTGGACGCATCCGGCCAGACCACGAGGGCGTGAGCCGTAAGGAAGATCAGTACACCCATAGCATAGGCGGGCAGCCGCCAGGCACTCTGGCCGTTCGTTGATTCGCTCATCGATCCGCTCCTTTCCGCATCGAAGCCGGCGCCTTCTTCAGTCGCTTCAGAATGGCGTTCCGGTACGTCTCGCCGGTCGTCGCGCCGTGCTTGCGCATGGCTTCGCGGCGCGCCTTGCGGCGGCGGTCGCGGCGCTCGGCGCGCTCGTCTCGCGGCGCGTCCTCACTCACTCTTGTACTGCGCCAGGAACGCCGCGTCGCCCTGGTAGAGATCGACGCCGTTGTTGACGCGGTCGCGCAGCAAGTGGCGGCTATAGAAGTGCTGGCCGCTGAGTGCCTTCCCCTCGTCGCCGCAGAGATAGATGGCGGCCAGGCCCATCGCCTCGGGCCGTTCCAGCGTCGGGCCGACTTCGGGCATCGTCTCTTCCAGGCGGTAGAACAGCGTGCCCGGTGTGGGCACCCAGCCATACGGCGAGAGCGCGAAGACGCGGATGTTGTGCGACTTCTCCTCCGCGGCGAGGCCTTTGCTGAGTTCACGCAAGGCGTGCTTCGTCAGCATGTACGAGATGTTGCCCGGTTGATCCTGATCGGCCGCGATCGACGAGATGTTGATGATCACGCCGTCGAGCTGGGCGATCATCTGCGGCAGCACTGCCTTCGCGCAGGCGATGGCGCCGCGTACATTCACGCGCCACATGAGGTCCCAGCGCTTCAGCGACATATCGACGAGCTTCTCCGGCGCCATGATGCCCGCGTTGTTCACGAGGATATCGATGCGCCCGAACTCATCGACCGCGCGCTGCACCATCGCGTTCACGCTGGCTTCGTCGCTGACATCGCAGCGGACAGCGATCGCGCGCACGCCCATGGCCGTGAGTTCTGCTGCGGTCTCGGCAATCGTGCCTTCGAGCTTCGACTGGCCTTCCGCTTCGGTGCGCGCCGCCACAACGATGTTGCAGCCTTCCTTCGCGAACTCGCGCGCGATGTACTCACCGACGCCGCGGCTGGCGCCGGTGATGATCGCAACCTTGCCTTCGAGCTTCTTCACGTGCGGTACCTCACAACTCAGATGCGCGAACCCCGGCGCTGGTCGGGTTCGGCGCCACCGACGAACTTCGGTTTGTACGACGGATCGCGGCCGGCCATCTGGTCGCGATGCATGCGGTCGTGGCGGTAGTACGAACGCAGCCACTGCATCGCGGTGAGACTGCCGAACATCGGCTGCGATGCCCGCCGCTCGAACTGCTCCGGCGTCATGGACGCGATCAGGGCAAGCGTCGTGGCGCGCTGGTCACGAAGCTGCGCTGCCAGCTCCGCGATCGTGCGTTCGCGCGCCTGCGTTAGGCGGATCGCAGGGCGTTCGCCCTGAACGCCGGTGACGTCGGGCTCATCTTCATCCAGCGCCTTCTGCACCCAGGCGCGATAGGACGTTTCCATCTCGGCCAGGTGCGCGAGCTGCTCCTTGGGGCACCACTGCGCCTCGCCTTCGCCATCGGGCGGGGCGAAGGACGCCGCTTCGTCGGACAGCGCTTCGGCCTCGGCGAGGAGGGCGTCGCGTTCGGCGGTCATCTTGTCAAGCAACTCGCGGATAGCTTCGGGTGTCGCCAAATCCAGCTTCCTTTTCGCCCTCACAAGGCATCGTCGGCGGTCTCGCTGCTGTGGCTTCGCCGGGTGCATTGCGGATCATCGCCGCGATCGCCGCCCGCAGGCGTAACAACCCCCCACCGACCCCGTTCTTACCTGTGTCAAGCGTATATCGGAGAAGGCGCCATGGCCAAACGTGATCCCCAGCGAACCGAGAAGCTCCGGACGGCGATCCGGTACATGCTCGAACACGGCACGCTCGTGTCGGGCAGCCAGACTCGCCTTGCCGAGCACTTCAAGGTTTCGCGCCAGCGGGTGCACCAGCTCGTCGTCGACGAGCGACGGCTCATGGAGTCCAAACGCTTGGCTGCTGATCCCGCTCAGCAACCGGCACGCGCGTCGTAGGTATCCGGAAGCAGGCTGATTCAATGCAAAACGGAGACAGACCAACCATGGCCAAGCGGGATCCAGAACGCACCCAACGGCTTCGCATCGCTGTCCGCTATCTGTTGGACAGAGACTGCCTGGCCAAGGGCAATCAGTCGCGGCTTGCGGAGCACTTCAAAGTGTCGCGGCAGCGCGTACATCAAATCGTCAACGAAGAGCGGCAGCGGCCGCAGCAGACCTCGATGGCCAGCTAGGACCTCACTCTCCATTACGGACCTCCTTGAAAAGGGCACGCCATCTGGCGTGCCCTTCCTCGTTACATAGTGGTCGTAAAGCGAACGGACTAGATCAGCACATCCAACCGAACGAGGCCGCGGAATCCGGGAATATGCCGGTACTCCAGCGCAGCGTCGCCCAAGCGTAGTGCCGGGAAGCGCTGCACGAGCGCGTTGAGTGCGATCTGCGCCTCGAGGCGCGCGAGCGGCGCACCCAGACAAAAGTGGACGCCGCCGCCAAACGAATGGTGGTGCGTGTCCGCGCGTGTGATGTCGAAGCGATGCGGCTCCGGGTAGACATCGGGGTCGTGGTTCGCTGCTGCAAGCACCGGAACGAGCGACTCGCGCTCACCGATCGGGCAGCCGCGGATCTCCGTGTTGTCCAGTGGGATGCGGGCGGTTTCGGTTACCGGCGAGTCGTACCGGAGCATCTCTTCCACGGCGTTTTTGATCAGCGACGGGTCATCGCGCAGCTTCTGCAATTCGCTCGGGTTGCGCAGAAGCGCCAGCGTGCCATTGCCGATGAGATCGGTTGTCGTGACATTGCCCGCCGCGAGCAGGAGGCTGCACATCGTCACCAGCTCGTCATCCGTCATATGCACGGCGGCATCTTCCGCCGCGATCATGGCCGAGATGAGATCGGCACGCGGTGTGTCGCGGCGAGCCGCGATTTCCCGCCGGAAGAACGCCTCGCGTTCCACAGACGACGCTGCGACGACCTCCCGCATTTCGGCTGAGAGGAGCGGATCGAACGCCATCACTCCATCGTCCGACCAGCGCTTGAAGTCCAGCCGGTCGGCCGGATCGACGCCGAGCATCTCAGCGATGACGATCGTCGGGAGCGGGCCGGCGAACGCCGCGATCAGGTCGAAGCTATCGCTGCCTGCGACGGTATCGAGCAGCTCGGCCGCGATCTGCTCGATACGAGGCGCCATCTGCTCGATCGCCCGCGGTGTGAACGCTTTCGAGATCAGGCCGCGCAGGCGCGTGTGCTCCGGCGGATCCATCAGGAGGATGCTCGGCTCGCGTCCGTCCGGCTCGACGAAGGCGGCCATGAACGTGTCCGGCGCGCCCTTCCTCGGGTCCGCTGATAGCGATCGGTCGCGAAGCAGCGCGTCCACGTCATCGTGCCGCGTCAGAAGCCAACGGTGTAGCACCTGGTCGTGATGTACCGGCTCGCGCTCGCGCAGCGTGTCGTGCACGGGGTCCGGGTCGTGCTGGTACGCCGGGTCGAGCGCGGTAGCCGCGATGCCTGTGGGCACGGCCGCGTCATTCACTGAAGTCATCTCTCGCCCCCCCGCACCGGTGTTGGTGATTGGTCGAAGGCTAGCAGATCGAGGCACCCGTTTCGCGTGGACCTCACCTCCGCGCTTCGCGCTGGTCCTCTCCGCCCGGCGGAGAGGAGTGCCGTTATTACCGGCTAGCTGGTGAAGCCGATGCGGGCGGCGGCGTTCATGGCGTACTGGTCGGTCATGCCGGCGATGTAGTCGGCGATGCGGCGGGCGAGGGGATCGTTGGGGCGCGGGTAGTCGGAGGCGTCGATCTCTTCCGGGTGAGCGAGGAAGTGGTGCCAGAGAAACTCGATGAGGCGGCGGGCGCGATCGGCTTCGGCCAGGCGCTCTTCCCAGAGGTAGACGTTCTCGAAGAGGTAGTCGCGCAGCTCGTCGGTGGCGGCTGCGACCTCGGCGCTCATGGCGATCGGGCGGGCAGCGCCCGCGAGCGTGCGCTGCGTCGCGGCGGCGTCCCACGACGCATCGACGATGTCGCTGACGAGGGCGTCGATGCGCTGCGAGTGCGTGTCGCCGAGGACGCGGCGGGCTTCCCGCGGGAGGTCTTCGGCGCGCAAGAGGCCAGCGCGCACGGCGTCGGCGATGTCGTGGTTCAGGTACGCCACGGAGTCGGAGAGGCGGACGATCTGCGCTTCGAGCGTCGTCGAGAGCGGGTCGCCCCACTCCTCTGCTGACCAGTAGCGCTCCTCGAGCTCGGAGAAGATGCCTTCGCGCGGTTTCGAGTGCTTGAGGATGCCTTCGCGCACTTCCCAGGTGAGGTTGAGGCCGGTCTCCTGCGGCGACTCTGGCGAGGCACCCTGCTGCGACTCCGGCGCCCGCCCGGCAGTTTCGAGCAGGTCAACGATGCGGACGGATTGCTCGTTGTGGCGGAAGCCTTCGGGTAGGAGGTTGCCGAGCGCCTGTTCGCCGGCGTGGCCGAAAGGTGTGTGGCCGAGGTCGTGGCCGAGCGCGATCGCCTCGGCGAGATCTTCGTTGAGGTTGAGGGCGCGGGCGATGGTGCGGCCGACCTGCGCGACCTCGAGCGTGTGGGTGAGGCGGGTGACGTAGTGGTCGCCGGGCGGGGCGATGAAGACCTGCGTCTTGTGCTTGAGGCGGCGGAAAGCCTTGCTGTGGATGATGCGGTCGCGGTCGCGCTGGTACTCGGTACGCATGTCGGATGGTGCCTCGGGACGGACGCGGCCACGCGTGTCGGCGGCGCGCATGGCGGCGGGCGCAAGGAGCAGCTCTCGCTCTTCGAGGCGCTGGCGGACGGTCTCGTGCGGTCGGATCAGCATCGGTCGGAGTGTATGGCATCCGCGCCGATGGTTCACCGCGAAAGCGCGAAGAGCGCGGAGGAGACGTTTTGGATGTTACCGGCGGAGAACGCGAATGCGGCCCGGGTGTCCCGGGCCGCGATTGTTTCGTTCGATGGGGCGCCGCTTTAGTGGCGCGGCGCTGTCGAGCGGGAGGTGTCGCCGCAGCGGCGGCCGAGCTGGCGCACAGTCTCCCAGAAGTCGCCCCAGCCGACGCGGCCGTTGTGGTTCACGTCGAACTTCAAATCCTGGCTGTGGTGCTCGATGGCGCGGGCGACGAGCCAGAGGTCGCGCCAGTCGACGCGGCCGTCACCGTTGAAATCCCCGCAGTGGCGGCCGGGCTGCGGCGTGTTCGTCGCCGATGGCTCACGCGCTGGCGCCGGCGTGTTCATCGCCGTGGACGTCGGCGTGTTTGTGGCAGTGCTCGTAGTAGTGTCCGTGGGCGTGCTCGTGGGCGTATCCGTCGGTGTATTCGTCGGCGTGGGCGTATTCGTCGGCGCCGTCGTCGGCGTCGATGTGCTGGTCGGAGTCAGCGTTGGTGTGTTGGTCGGGGAATAGGTTGGCGTGATTGTCGGCGTATTGGTGGGCGTGGCGGTCGGCGGCGGCCCGATCCAGAGCGTCACGCTGGTGAACACCTGGAAGTTGGAGCCAGTGGCGATGAGCTGGATGGTGTGCGATCCGAGCGCGAGCGTCGACGAGTCGCGCGTGAAGGATTGTCCCGTTCCGAGAAACCCGTTCTGGGACGATGACCAGAACAGCTGTCCCCGCACGAGCGGCGTGCCGTCCCAATCGGCGCCGGTGGCAGTGAATGTGACGACGGTGTTGACAGGAAACACGGCGCTGTCGGTCGGCGAAACGATACTGACGCTTGAAGGACCGACCCCAGCGGCAGATGCCGGCGGCGACGAACCAGAGAGCATCGATAGCACGGTGACGACGAGTACGGCGAACGCGAAGTAGCAGCTTCGCAGTGGCAACCCCCATCGTGAACTGATAGATGTGAGCCGCCATGGAGGGTAGTCAAACGATACGGCGCGCCCCCACAGCGCGTGGCATCCGGCTAATCCTCCCTATGTGTAGCATCGGCGAGCGCGATAGGTACTGTTGGGATTCAGGAAACAAATTTCCGGTGTCGTTATGGTTGGGGGTGGTCATACGGGTGCGTTTTAACCCTAATTGACAATTAGACTGATCCCCTCCAATACTAATATCATCGTGGTCAGTATGCGGAAAGGAAGTCGCCATGCGCGCTGCGCCCGTCGCCACCACGACCCTGGTCGCCGCGTTATTAGCTGCCGTGGCGATGACCATCCAGATGGCCGCCGCCCGGGTTACTCCACTCGCTGGCGAGGCTGCTGCGGCTGTCACGGCGAGCGTGTCACCTGCCTCCAGCGTTAGCCCCGCCCCAACCGGTACGCTCGCAAGCGCCACGCCCACGCCGCTTCCCTTGACTCCGCCGCCCGCGGGCGCAACCCAAATCATTACCGCGACTGTCCGCGAAGAGCGCTCTCCAGACGGCCTTATGCAGACTATTACGGAAGGCTCGTCCATTCAGATCCGCGTGGGAGAGAGCGTGTGCGATCAGGTCGCAATTACGCCCGCCATCATCGCTGCCTTGTCGAACCTCGAAACAGTCACGCTTCCGCAGCTCACCGTAGCCGTTGATGCGCCGGGTTGCACAGGGGTCGCCCAGCGTGGCTTCTCGATCATCCTTGCCAATCCCCGACGGCTCTGTCCGCTTGACCCTTCAAGCGGTTCCTACATTCTCAAGCGGTGATGCCAGGGTCGATCTCGTCATTGCTGCCCCCGGGCGGATCGCTGGCGCCGGCCCCGGGGCTCCTGGCGGTGGCGCGGCTGCGGCCCTCCCGGCCACCGGAAGCGCCACGCGACGCTCGGATTGGCGGGATACGGCACTGTCCGTGGCACTGGCCATTGTGTTCGCCGGAGCCGGCGCCATTGGCATAGCGAGGGCCTTCAGGACACGCGGCAGCTAGGCGCGGACCGGCTCCAAGGATGCACGCGAAGGGCGGGTGCCTTCGAGCACCACGATAGTCAGCCGACGCCCTGCTTCGCCTTGACCGTCCGGCGAATGCGATCTCATCTTCGACGCTGATCGCGTACCGACCGAGCGGGCGTTACACCCGGGTATGGAGCCAGCGGCGCACCTCACGCCCGGCCTTCGGCCACCCGATCTCCACGATGTGGCGAGGGGAGCGTTTCGGCCAGTGTTCTGGCATCGCTGTCGTTCAGCCATGGGATGCGGTGATCCTATGGCGGCGGCGGAACGAGCAGCGCACGGATTGAAGTCCACGCTACGGGCGGTGTTGGCCGGAAGTTGAGCTGCGGTGGCGCCTTGCACGAGCGCTCCGCGGGCTTTTCAGCCCGCGCTACGACACGGTTGAATGTTGATGGCGAGACATGCGTTCTTGCTCCGGGTGGGGGTGGGAGATAGATTGGCGGCACCGTTACGTCTGGTGCGGATCTCGCTCGCGGCGAGTCTGCGATCATCGGGCGACGATGAACTTGGAGGTGCCCATGGCGCGGCCTGTACTACGAACGCGGCTTTGCGACATTCTGGATATCGAGTACCCGATCATCCTTGCGGGGATGGGGGGCGTGTCGACGGCGGAGCTGGTGGCGGCGGTGTCCGAGGCCGGCGGCCTCGGCATCGTCGGCGCGGCATCGATGCCTGCGGACGAGATCGAGCGGCAGGTGCGCCGGATCCGCGATCTGACGTCGAAGCCGTTCGGGGTCGATGTGCTGCTGCCTTCGGGTGTTTCGACGCCGCGCCCCGCGCCATCCGCTGACGTGAAGGAATCTGCCTCGGCATCTGACGCACCGAAACGGCCGCGCGATTACTTGCCGGCGGCGTACAACACGTTCATCGACAACGCCGAGCACGAGTTCGGGCTGCCCGCGAAGGGCGAGGATCAGGCATGGACATCGGGGATGAGCCGGCTCGGTTCGGGCGATTTCTCGAAGCGGCAGGTTGAGGCGATTCTCGATCTGAAGGTGCCGGTGTTCGCGGCGGGGCTGGGTAATCCGGCGCCGTGGGTCGAGCAATTCCACGCGCAGGGCGCAAAGGTGATCGGCCTCGTCGGCAACGTGAAGAACGCGCGAAGGATCGCGGACGGCGGCACCGATGTGGTGGTGGCGCAGGGCACCGAAGCCGGTGGCCACACGGGGCGCATCGGCACGATGGCGCTGCTGCCGCAGGTGATCGATGCGGTTGCGCCGACGGCGGTGTGCGCAGCAGGCGGCATCGGTGACGGGCGGGGCATCGCGGGCGCGCTGGCGATGGGGTGCGACGGCGTCTGGATCGGCACGGCGTTCCTCGTATCGCGCGAGGCGACGTGGCCGGACCTGCTGAAGGAACGCATCCTCGCGGCGACAGAAGAAGACACGCGCGTGACGCGGCTGTACAGCGGCAAGACGATGCGCAACATCAACAACCCGCTCATCGAGTATTGGGAATCGCAGAAGTTGGACGCGCTGCCGATGGGCATGCAGGGCATCGTCTCAGGCGAGATCATGTCGGGCGCGCGGCAGGCGAACAAGCTCGAGTTGCTGATGAACCCGGCGGGGCAGATCTCGGGCATGCTGCACGAGATGCGCGCGGCGAAGGACATCTTCGAAGACATGGTGCGCGAAGCGGCGGAGATCATCGCCGAGGGGATGCCGCGGCGGGTGAAGGCCTCGCTTTGAGCGATCTTCTGAGCGGGCAGCACTTCCTCATAACCGGCGGCGGATCCGGAATCGGGCTGGCGTGCGCGGCGCGGCTGCGTGCGGATGGCGGCGTCGTGACACTGATGGGGCGGACGCAGCAGAAGCTCGAAGCGGCCGCAGCTCAGCTGCGCGCCTCACCGGGTGCCGATGTGCGCGTCGCAGTTGGCGATGTCGCGAACGAAGATGATGTCGCGGCGGCAGTGAAGGTTGCTTGCGACGCAAACAGCGCGCTCCACGGATGCGTCGCGGCGGCCGGCACAGGATCGTTCGGGCCGCTGCTCGATATGGATCGTGCGCAGTGGGACGCGGTGCTGGCGACGAACATCACCGGCACGATGCTGACGCTGAAGTACGCGGGGCGCGCGATGGTCGCGGGCGGCGGATCGATCGTCGCGATCTCGTCGATCGCGGGTGTGCTGACGCATCGATGGATGACGGCGTACTGCGTGTCGAAAGCGGGGCTGGAGATGCTCGTGCGCAACGCCGCCGACGAACTTGGCGGCGCGGGTATCCGCGTGAACGCCGTGCGGCCGGGGCTGGTGCCGACGGACATGGCGGCGCCGCTCGTCGCGAACCCGCCGATTCAGGCCGACTACCTCGATCAGATGCCGCTGCGCCGGCTGGGGACGCCGGAGGATATCAGCGAGGCGGTGCGGTTCCTCATCGGGCCGGAATCGTCGTGGATCACGGGGCAAGTGATCGCGTCGGATGGCGGGCATACGCTCCGCCGCGGGCCGGATCTCGATTCGGCGGCACAGGCGGTGATGCGCGCGACGCAGCAGCACCCGTGGCCGGGGGCACCCCAAGCCTAGCGCGGGCGACTTGCCAGAACGCCGCACTCACACGACAATCGACCTCAAGCGGATCACTGACGACCGAGGACTGACGACCGACATGACCGATTCCGCGCTCGACGATATTCGCATCCTCGATCTCGCTGGCGAGACGGGGGTGTACGCGACGAAGCTGCTGGCGGATCTGGGCGCGGACGTGATCCGCATCGAGCCGCCGGACGGCGATCCGATGCGCGACATCGGCCCGTTCTGGCACGACGAGCGCGCGGCGGATCGCAGCCTCTCGTTCTTCAACCTCAACACGAACAAACGCAGCGTGACGCTCGACTTCACGAAGCCGGAGGGGCGCGCGCTGTTCGAGAAGCTCGTTGCGACCGCAGATATCGTCGTAGAGACGTTCACGCCGGGATACCTCGATGCGATGGGGTTGGGGTACGCAGGGCTGTGCGCGATCCGGCCGGACATCATTCTCACATCGATCACGGGATTCGGGCAGACGGGGCCGCACGCGCGTTACGCGTGGTCGGACATCGTCGGCGTGGCGATGAGCGGGATGATGACGCTGGCCGGTGAGAAAGAAGATCCACCGAACCGGGCGTACGGCAACCAGGGCTACGTGTGCGCGGGCATCGATGGCGCGTGCGGCACGATGATGGCGCTGTTCCATCGCGACAACTCGGGCGAGGGGCAGCACGTCGATGTCTCGATGCAGGAAGCGCTGTCGATCAACCAGGAGACGGCGATGATGACGTACGACATGAACCAGCGCGTCGCGACGCGCACCGGGTCGCGCGGCATCATCCCGATCGATCTGCCGGGCATCGGCATCTTCGACACGAAGGACGGGCAGATTTTCGCATACCTCGGCACGCCGGGCGGGGCCGCGTGGACGGTGATGCTGGACTGGATGAATCGCGAGGGTCTCGCGGAAGATCTCAACGAAGAGCCGAATCTCTCGATGATTCAGGGTCTGAACCTGCGGTTTTTGACGAGTCTCGTGCAAGAGCCGGAAAAATTGGCAGAGCGCCTCAACGTGCTGGCGCACATGTACCAGGTGTTCAAGCGGTTCTGCGCGAGCATGAGCAAATGGACAATGTATGAAGAGGCGCAGAAGCAGCGCATCATGATCGGCATCGTCTCGACGCCGGAGGATCTGGCGAAGAATCCGCAGTTGGCGTATCGGAAGTGGTACCAGGACGTGCCGCACGATCATCTGGGCGGCACGACGGTGCGGTACGCGGGGCCGCCGTATCGGCTGACGGAGACGCCGTGGTCGCTACGACGGCGGCCGCCGCTGCCGGGTGAGCACAACGCGGAGGTGTTCGGCGCGCTTGGTGTGTCGCCGGCCGATCTCCCGCGCCTACACGCGGAAGGAGTTTTCTAGCGATGATTGCGACGCAACCTCTCCCGACAATCCCATCCCAAACTCTGTGCCTCTGTGTCTCTGTGGTGAACCAATGAAACAAGCGCTCGACGGAATCAAGGTTGCGGACTTTTCGTGGTTCGGGGCGGGGCCGATCTGCGCAGAGAATCTCGGGCGGTTTGGGGCGACGGTGGTGCGCGTGGAGTCGGAGGCGCATGTGGACGGGCTGCGCAGCGTGCTGCCGTTCGCGACGGGGAAGACGGGCTACAACGTCAGCGGCTACTTCAACAACTACAACGCCGGCAAGCTGGATATCACGCTCAACCTCAACAACGCGCACGCGCTCGAGCTCTCGCACCGGCTGATCAAGTGGTGCGATATCTTCATCACGAACCAAACGAACCGGATGGTAGAGCGATGGGGCTTCACGTACGAGGCGCTGCGGAAGATCAACCCGGAGATCATCGCGGTGTATCAACCGATGCAGGGCATCGACGGCCCGCACAAGGACTTCTTCGGCTTCGGCGCGGTGCTCAATCCGATCACAGGCTACAACGAACTGAGCGGCTTTCCGCATCGGCCGCCGATGGGGCTGGGCACGAACTATCCGGACTATGTGATCAATCCCGGGCACACGCTCGTCGGGATCCTTGCGGCGTTGCGGTACCGAAAGCGCACGGGCAAGGGGCAGCGCGTCGAGCTGGCGCAGCTCGAATCGTCCGTGGCTCCGCTTGCGCCCGCGGTGATGGACTATCTTGCGAACGGGCGAGTGCAGACTCGCAAGGGCAACAGGATTTCCTACGCATCGCCGCACGGCGCGTTCCGCTGCAAAGACGGGACGTGGGAGGACAAGCCGGAAGATCGCTGGATCGCGTTCGGCATCTTCGATGATGCGCAGTGGCGCGGGCTTGTCAATGCGATGGGCTCGCCGAGCTGGGCAAGCGATGCGAAGTTCGCGACGCTCGATGCGCGCAAGGAGCACGAAGACGAGTTGGACGCACACGTGACGGCGTGGACGCTCGAACACATAGCCGAAGAGCTGATGACGCTGTTACAGTCGAAGGGCGTCGGGGCTGGGGTGGTGCAAAACGCCCGAGATGTGCTGGACGCCGACGAGCATCTGAAAGCGCGCGGCTACTACCAATATCTCGATCATCCGGAGACTGGGCGCTCGGCGTACGACGGCGCGCCGTTCGTGCTGTCGAAGACGCCGGGCACGCTGCGGTCGCCTGCGCCGCTGCTGGGCCAGGACAACGAGTACGTGTGCAAAGAGATCCTGGGCATGAGCGACGACGAGATCGCTGACGCGCTGATCGCTGAGGCGCTCTACTAGGTTGTAGTTGTTGGGTGTTAGGTTTTAGGGAGGCGGCGCGCGAGAATA